>JBEBBQ010000001.1:0-3396 GCA_041158325.1 Actinomycetota bacterium
GTTTGGGGAGTTTGCGGTCTATACCGTTGAAGTCTGCCGCGAATGCTCTTGGAACCATCTCTGCTCTTCATATCTATTAGGGGATGGAAATGAACGAAAGCCACCCCGTCGCGTACGCACCCTGGAAGATGAAGATTGGGTTAAAGGGTAACCTTAAGAAATGATCCGTAGAAAACTTATCCGCGCCGGTATTTTCTTGGCCGGCTTTGGTTTTGTCGCCGGATCGACCTTATTCGCATTTGCCTGGTTTACCGTTTCAATTCCAGATCCAAATGCATATGTAAATAGCCAGTCAACCATTATTCAATATTCAAATGGTCAGGAGATCGGACGTATCGGATCAGAGAACCGACAGATCTTGCCGTTGGCAAAGATTCCACTCGATCTTCGCAACGCGGTTCTTGCCGCAGAAGACCGAAATTTTTACTCAAATAAAGCCTTTAGCATCACCGGTATTTCAAGAGCGCTACTTAACAATTTACGTTCCGGCAATTTAACTGGCGAAGGTGGCTCAACAATCACCCAGCAATATGCAAAAACTGCCTTTCTTTCTCCCAGCCGCACGATTCAAAGAAAAATAAGAGAACTTGTAATTTCATTGAAGTTAGAGAATTCTCTATCTAAAGATCAGATTCTTGAAAACTACCTAAATACAATTTACTTTGGCCGTGGCGCTTACGGTGTGCAGACCGCATCGCAGCAATATTTCAATCGCAATGCCAACCAACTCAATCTTTCTCAGATGGCGGTGATCGCAAGTATTTTGCGTTCTCCTGGTTATTACGACCCATCACTATCTAAAGAGAATGGCGTTCGGTTAGAGAATCGATTTAAATATGTAATCGACGGCATGTTAGAACGCGAATGGATAACACCTGAAGATGCCGCTAAGGCGAAATTCCCAACAGTTATCCCACGAACCAAAACCGGACAACTAAGTGGACCTAAGGGCCATATCGTTGCTGCAGTTCAAAAAGAGATGGGCAAGTTAGGTTTTACTGAAGATCAATTACTTGTCGGCGGTCTAGTAATTAAAACAACTATCGATCAACGCGCACAGCAATCAGCAGTTGATGCGGTAACGAAGTTCTATCCAAAGAAAGCACCAGATAATTTAAGAATTGGACTTGCTGCGATCCGTCCCGGCACCGGCGAAATCGTTGCGATGTTTGGCGGGCGCGATTATTTAGAGCGCCAGTTAAACGATGCCACCCAGTCAATTGCGCTAGCCGGCTCTACTTTTAAGCCCTTCGCTCTGATCGCAGCTCTTGAAGCAGGTATTCCACTTACTTCAATGTGGAACGGTGATTCACCACAAACCTTCGACGATCTAGGAAAGCCATATGAAGTTTCCAATTATGGAAATGAAGGCTGGGGCCAGATCGATCTCCTGCAGGCAACCAAATATTCAATCAACACCATCTATGTTCCACTTGGACAAAAGGCTGGGCTAGATAAAGTTGTTGATGCTGCACGACGTGCCGGCATTCCAGAATCAGTTGCCATGGTTCCATCACCATCTGTATCACTAGGTGTTGCTAGCCCGCATGTAATCGATGTTGCAAATGCCTATGCCACATTTGCCGCTCAAGGCGTTTACGCAAAACCATATCTAATTTCATCAGTTACTGGACCAAATAAAGGTCTGCTCTATGAAGGAACAATGCAGACCCAAGAAGTCTTCTCTAAAGATGTCATGGCTGATTTAACTTATGCCTTAAAGAGCGTTGTTAATGGCGGAACCGGTTCTGCAGCCCTCGCACTCGGACGCCCTGCAGCTGGAAAAACTGGAACTAGCCAATCAAATGCATCTGCTTGGTTTAGCGCATACACACCACAACTTGCTGCATCAGTTGCGCTCTTCCGCGATAGCGCTTCAGAATCACTAAACGGAATCGGCGGATTAACATCGGTTACCGGTGGAACTTTCCCAGCGCGAATCTGGACTGCATTTATGAGGGGCGCACTTCGCGGACAGCCAGAGATGAGTTTCCCGGCGCCAGCAAATATTGGTGGACTAGATCCAATAGTTATGACTAGCGGTGGCGTTCAGGTAAGAAAAGCAGATTAAACCTTGCGCACAAGTGCACGCGCGCTAATTGCGCTAGCAATACTTGCTTCAGCATTAAGTTTTGCAAAATTCAGCCCATGCATTTCAACTGATTGGGCAACACCCGGCCAATATGTTCACGCCTGTTATTCAGACCTTCCAGCCCTATATGGCGAAAGAGGCTTAAATAAAGGCGAATGGGCCTATAGCAATGGCGATGCATCAGTTGAATACCCCGTTGTTACGGGTGCGATTATGTGGGCAGTAGCCAAGATAGTTCCAACAGGCGATAACGCACTTCAAAACTATTTTTATGCAAACGTCTTTTTCTTGGCGCTCTTATTGATCTTTATAACGCTCATTGTTGCCAAGATGCGACCTGAGTTTGCGTACTTAACGCCACTTGCACCTGCGGCAATTGCTTCGCTCTACATTAACTGGGATCTCTGGGCGATTATTTCGATGTTAGGTGCGATCTATTGGTTTGACCGAAAGAAATTAGATTTAAGTGCGCTGGCGCTGGGACTTTCTATCTCAACAAAGTTCATGCCAATTTTCTTACTGCTTCCCATCGCTTTTATTTTCTTGCGCCGCAATCAAATCCCAGCAGCGCTTCGTTATCTCTTTGTAACTGCCGCAACTTTTGCGGCAATCAACTTGCCGGTTTACCTAACAACCCCTGAAGGTTGGTTGCGTTTCTATCAATTAAATCTCTCGCGTGGTTCGGACTGGGGATCTATTTGGTATGCGCTGTCTGCACTCGGTGTATATCTACCAAGTTTAAATTACATATCAATATTGATTTTGCTTGCTGCGTTCGCCGCAATCACAATTTATATTCTCGAACTTCGCAATATTCCATCACTTGCTTCACTTAGCTTCATAGTGCTTGCTGCAGTGATGGTCGTGAGCAAGGTTTACTCACCACAATATGTTTTGTGGCTAACTCCACTTGCTGTGATGGCGTTAGTTGATAAACGCGACCTGCATGCATTTTGGATCTGGCAAGGCGCCGAAGTTATTTATCACGTTGCAATTTGGCAGCACTTAGCCACCGTCACGGGTGCGAAATTTGGCCTGCCGCTTTACGGATATGCACTTCTTACTTTGTTGCGAATCGCAGCCACCATCTACCTAATCGCCATATTTGTCCGGCGCGGGCTGGCCGGCGGCACGCAAGGCCCAGCCGCCCACAGATCCCTGCGTGAATTTCTCTTTGAAAGCAGCAACGCGTACCCTTAACCCTTCAGCGTGAGGCTCCCATCGGGGGCTAAACAATGAAGCACTAACCCTCCTGTCACGGAAATACCGTGGCCGTCTTAGTCCAGAGGAGGTCGGGTTAACGC
>JBEBBQ010000002.1:0-2996 GCA_041158325.1 Actinomycetota bacterium
CTTTCCGCGCACTTTGTCGTGAACAAGGTGCTGGGTTATTTGTCTCTGAAATGGTTACTGCACGGGCTTTAATTGAAAGGCGGCCCGACACATTACGCATGATTGCTCCTGGCGCTGGAGAATGGCCTCGTTCGGTGCAGTTGTATAGCGTTGATCCACACACGATGCGCGCGGCAGTAACAATGATCGGAAAAGAAAATTTAGCTGATCACATCGATATGAACTTTGGTTGTCCGGTGCCGAAGGTAACTCGTAAAGGCGGGGGAGCCGCACTTCCTTACAAACGTAAATTGTTTTCATCCATTGTTGATGCAGCAGTACAAGCGGCAAAGCCATTTGGAATTCCAGTGACGGTAAAGATGCGTATTGGTATTGATACCGATCACCACACATATTTAGAAGCAGCAAAGTCAGCATCAGATAGCGGTGTTGCTTGGGTTGCACTGCATGCGCGCACCGCAGAACAGATGTATGAAGGAAAAGCAGATTGGTCGGCTATCGCTCGTTTAGTGGAACATTTAAAGCCAACTGGAACGCCAGTACTTGGAAATGGCGATATCTGGTCTGGCGCAGATGGAAAAGCGATGATGGAGCAGACAGGTTGCGCTGGCGTTGTCGTTGGTCGCGGATGTCTGGGGCGCCCCTGGTTATTTGCTGATCTAGTTGAAGCATTTAAAGGTGGCGATCAGCGAGTACTTCCTTCGCTATTTGAAGTGCGCGAAGTTATGTTCCGTCACGCCGAATTGATCGTGGATTACTTTGAATCAGAAGATCGCGGTTGTCGTGATCTGCGTAAACATATGGCTTGGTATTTAAAGGGCTTTAGAGTTCCAAGTGAGCTCCGCTGCCAATTTGGAATGCACTCATCGCTCGCTGAACTTCGTACTTTGCTAGATCAGCTAACCGATCAGCCATACCCGGTTGAAGTCGCTGAAAAACCACGTGGTCGCGTAAGCCATGGCCGCCCACCAACCCTGCCAGATGGTTGGTTGTTAGATCCAGATGAAAATGTTGCAGTCGAGTTAGAAGATGCGTTCTCGGGCGGATGATCTTCTTTAAAATAATTCGTCGCATAATCGCTGCAATACTTTTAATTGTTATCGCTGTACCGCTCTATGCGGTAGGTGTTACCTGGCAGGCGGCCAATAATCCGCTAACTCGCAATGGGGATGTGATTGTTGTTCTTGGTGCAGCGCAGTTAAACGGTCGACCAGGTGAAGTGCTAGAAGCGCGTCTACAAGAGGCGAAACGAATTTTCGATCTTGGTCTTGCGCCACACATAATTACCGTTGGTGCAGGTGCACCAGGTGATCGCACAACTGAAGCAGCATCAGGAAAATATTGGTTATCTCAAAATGGAATCAAGTCACGCAATATCACTTCGCTAGAAGTTGGTCGCGATACCTGGGTCTCAACCGAAAACTATGTAAAGTTTATGAAGGTCAAAGATTGGAAAGATGTCATCATTGTGACTGATCCATTTCATTGTCGTCGCGCGATGACTATGGCTAATGATTTAGGAGTGGTCGCAACCTGCTCTCCAGTAAAGACCGGACCAAACTCTCTAGCCAATTCAGGAAGGCGCTATTTAGTGCGAGAAACCGGGGCCTATCTCTCGTATGTGACCTTAGGCAGACGCGGCATTCATATCAGCGATCATTTAGGGTAGGGCTATGAGCAGCGAGGCCAGGAATTACTCCGAGAAAGATCAAGAGCGCTTTCTCTTTGAACCTGCCAAGCGCGCCGGTCGCACCGAATTTATGCGTGATCGCGCACGTGTAATTCATTCTGCCGCACTACGTCGCTTAGCTGCAAAGACGCAAGTAGCAGTTCCTTGGGAAAATGATTTTCAACGCACTCGTTTATCTCATTCGCTCGAATGTGCGCAGATTGGGCGCGAGCTTGGTGAATCACTTGGCGCAGATCCAGATCTCCTTGAAACTGCTTGTCTATCGCATGATTTAGGTCATCCACCCTTCGGCCACAATGGCGAAGAAGCATTGGCAGATGTGGCAAAAGATTTTGGGGGCTTTGAAGGAAATGCCCAAAGCTTTCGTTTACTAACTCGGATCGAGGCAAAAACTGTTGATGAAGATGGCACATCAGTCGGCCTGAATTTAACTCGCGCATCTCTTGATGCAGCGACCAAATATCCTTGGCCGCGCGCAGTTAACCCGCGCAAGTTCGGTGTTTACGATGATGATGTAGAGATATTTAACTGGATGCGCCAAGGCGCTCCCTCTGATCGCAAATGTATCGAAGCCCAGATTATGGATTGGTCCGATGATTGCGCGTATTCAGTTCACGATCTTGAAGATGCAATATTTGTGGGACAGGTAAAGGTAGACAACTTTGAACGCGACTTCGATATTTTGCATAAAGAGATGCGCGATAGTTATGGATCAACAGCAACTAAGGAAGAAGCAGCTGAAGCGCTTGAACGTTTACAGCAACTCTCATGCTGGCCGCGTTATTACGATGGTAGCCATCGTTCCCTTGCTCGTTTAAAGGATTCAACTTCACAACTTATCGGCCGCTTTGTACTTGCCGCGGAGTTAGAAACTCGTAAAGTCCACGGCAACGGCCCACTTAGCCGTTATGAGGCAGACCTGGTAATTCCGCGCGAGCAAGAAATAGAAGTAGATTTCTTAAAGGCAGTTGCGGGGCATTACTTGATCAACGCCGCTATTTCGCAAGAGCGCTATGCCAAGCAGCAGATCGTTATTAAAGAGTTGGTCGAAATGTTGCATAAACATGCTGCGACCGCGTTGGATTCAATCTTTGTAAAGGACTGGGAGCGCTCCAGCGATGAGACTTCACGTATGCGCATCATCATCGACCAAGTTGCCAGCCTGACCGATCCCGGAGCTTATGCCCTACATGCCCGCTTGAGCGCGCTGTAATAAAGGGCGAGAGAGATAACATGCAGTTATGAGCGGTCGTATTAAAGAAGAGGATGTGGCACACGTCCGCGAACGCTCGCCTATAGATGAAGT
>JBEBBQ010000003.1:0-13280 GCA_041158325.1 Actinomycetota bacterium
AACGTGGCTTCCGCGCCGCCTCGATTCATGGCGATCTTGGACAAAGCGCGCGCGAAAAAGCGCTAAATGATTTTAAAGCCGGAAAATCTGATGTCTTAGTTGCAACAGATGTAGCCGCACGCGGAATTGATATTGATGGAATAACGCATGTAATTAACTACCAATGCCCTGAAGATGAAAAGACTTACGTTCACCGAATCGGCCGCACAGCGCGCGCAGGAGCAGAGGGAATCTCAGTAACTTTTGTCGACTGGGATGAATTAGCGCGCTGGAAGATGATCGATACAGCGCTGACTCTGGGCCTTGGCGAACCGGAAGAGACATACTCATCATCAGAGCATCTCTATCAAATGTTGAATATTCCAGCAGGCTCAAATGGTCGAATGGTTAAAGCTAAACCAGTTAGCGAAGCGGCAAGAAAAGAGCCTGCAAAATCCTCTGCGGCAAAAGAGAAGCCAGCAAAAGAGAAGAGTGAAGAACGTACTGCTCGAGTCAGAACTCGAACCAAGAAATTTACTTCTTAACTACTCAAGCCCTAGCTTTTCAAGTATCGAATATCCCACGTTTCTAAAGCTTTCTGCGCTTTCACTTGCTTTGCCATGAGTCAAGATTGAAAACTTAGTGGCCGCAGCTGCTTCTAACTCAGTTGATTCGAGCAGTGGTTCGTCAATCAACTCTGCTTCAGCAATTAATTCATTTGCACCTATAGCTAAAGCTTTGACTTCTACTTCTGCAGAAATGGATTTGATCTGCAAATACCCTCTTAGGGAATGAAGGTTATTTCTAACCGGCACGATAACTAGTTCAGATACAGAAAGCGCCATAGTTAAAGGTTGGGATAGCGATCCAGGTAGATCCAAGATGACAACGTCAAAACTCTTGGGTAGATCGGATAAGACTTTAGTAAGTGCATCTTCAGAAAAGTTAGCAACTACACGTGAATCAGCAGGAATGAAGTCAAATCTCTCGGAAGTTGTTACCAGATTGGAATCAGTTACCTTGCTGCCATTTAGAAAATCTGCGATCGATGTGCGCGGATTCTCAAAACCTAGGCGGAAAGTCAGTGCTCCAGCAGGATCAAGATCAATGAGCAGCGTTTTCTTACCGAACTCGGTAAATGCCACGGCAAGGCAGTGCGCCAACGTTGTTTTTCCGACGCCACCTGCAGGGTTGGCAATTGAAATAGTCTTCATTAGGCGGCCACAGATTTCCAGCGAGCCAAAGCTTCTTTATAGACAGGGGGCGCAAGTAGCGCATCAGGAATTACTCCAAGTGTTGATCTAACTGCCTTTAAAGAAATATCGGTTACTAGATTCTGCCCTGGAATCTGCGGTGTTCCATAAAGTCTGCGCGCCCATTGTGGAAGTGAACTTGCCGCAAGCAATGCGAGCGAGGCCCAAGCAGGCGCTGCCGGTGTTGCAAACCTAACTGCCTTCGGCATCGGCGGGATAGTGAGAAAGAGCGCGGCTCTTTTTGCATCATCGGATGCGCTGAGTTCTGGAGCAATATTCTGAAAGTAGATCTGCATCTCTGCTGTATTTGCAGGAATATCGGCCGTTGGAACTCCAACTAACTCTGCAAATAAAACCATTTCCTTAACATATTGGTCTGCTTCTAAATCACTTAAGGCCATTCCAGAACGACGGGCAATATCAAGAAATGAATCAACCATGGACATATGGACCCAGAGAAGAAGGTGTGGATCATCTAAACCAAGATTTGAATGAATCTTTCGCACCCGTGCTGCAAGGGCTTGTGCGGCGCTTCTTTCGCCAAAGGTAATCGTTGAAACGTAGTCGCCAGTGCGTTGTAGACGGCCCCAGGCATCCTCACGAAAGTTTGAATTCTTGGCAACGCCATCCATCGCAATTGGGTGTAGCGCCTGTTGTAACAGGGCGCGAATTCCACCTACCGCCATCGCTGGATCAGAATGAATCTTCCAGGTAATAGTCTCAGGTGAGAAAAGTCCGCGAGGATCTTCAAGTATTTGGGTAGTCATAATTTCTCTTGGCTCACTACTGTGCGGTGAAAGCTTTAATTGCATCTACCAACATCTGCACTGCAATAGCGGCGAGCAGAAGGCCGGCAATACGCGCGAGCAACGTGACTCCAGAATCTTTAATGATTCCGAGGATTGTTGTAGAAGCCATAAGAGAAATAGCAATCACAACGTGCACTGCAACAACTGCTGCGATCAAGCCGAGGCTCTGTGATGGAGTTTCGATTTGCTGCACGAAAATCATCGTTGCCACGATCGCTCCAGGTCCAGCTAATAGCGGAGTACCAAGCGGAACGAGCGCAATGTTTTTATCTTTACCGTCGGTACCGCCCATATCTCTGCCAGTGAGAAGTTCTAACGCGACATAGAGAAGCAATAAACCTCCGGCGGCTTGCAAAGCCTCGATAGAAACGTTCATGTATTCGAGAATGAAACGTCCGAAGATCGAGAAGAAGGCGATAACAATTAAGGAAACTAGAGCCGCCTGCCAGGCGAGTTGAATTCGTTCGCGCTTACTCTTATCAGCAACTAAGCCAAGAAATATTGGGGTTGCTCCTGGCGGATCTAGAATCACCAAGAGAGTTACAAATGCTTGAATAGAGAAGGTTAAGGTACTGACTTCAGCAATATTCATGGCGAAACTACCCTTCGATGACTTGCTAGCGATTCTAAGCGCTCCCATTGTGCAGGATCAGTGAGGTTTTCGCCTAATGAATTTAGCTTTCCAAGTCCGTGATAGTCGCTTGCACCAGTAACTACCAAATCCAAATCAACTGCCACTTTACGTAGTTCTATCCGTTCGGCAGCGGTTTGATCTCGGTGATCAACTTCAATTCCATTTAACCCTGCGGAAACTAAGTTAGAAAAGGTAGCGGTTGAAATCACATCACCGCGTCTTGAAGCCATGGGATGAGCGATTATCGATACTCCCCCAGCGGCTTTAATGGTTTGGATTGCAACTTCAGGGGTGGGGGTCGCATGCGTTACGTAATACTTTGATTCGTTATGCAATAGGTTTTCAAATGCTTCATCTCGGGATTTAACAATCGCATTCATAACAAGTGCATCTGCCAAGTGCGGCCGGCCCAGCGTTGCACCTTCTGGCTTGGCCTTAATCACATCTTCCATGGTGATTGAGTATCCATCGGCTTGAAGTAGTTCAATCATCTTTCTCATGCGGGGAATACGCGTATCTCGAGCCTCAGACAGCATTGTTTGCATCTGCTCATTTTCACCATCAAAGAGAAGACCAAGCATGTGAACGCTAACTCCATCAAGAGTTAAGGTTGAAATCTCAGCGCCTAGAACAAGTGAAATTGGTTTTCGGGCAGCGGATATTGCCTCAGCCCAACCCGCAGTCGAATCATGATCGGTAATTCCTAAAACTGTAATTCCAGCAGAGAGTGCTTTGTTAACTAAGGCGAAAGGTGTATCGGTGCCATCGCTAGCGGTGGTGTGGGTGTGTAGATCAATCATTACTCGGTTGTCTCTTTAATTGCAGCGCTAGTTGGACGTGTGCGTAGAACTACAAGTGCACACCCAAAGAGAATTAGCGCGATGCCTGGCACTACACCGAGAGGCGGACGTTGATCCATCCACCACATAGCAAGGATGGCGCTTACTGGAACTTCAAAGAAAACAATCAACGAAACAACGGCTGGTGAAACTCTCTTAAGTACAGAGTTAAACATGGTGTGGCCAAGAAACTGTGCGCCGAAAATCAGTCCCAAAAGAATCCACCATTCACGTGCTTCAAAGCTAAAAATCTGATTACCTGCAATTAGCGCCATGGGCAGCGCAGTTATGGCGCAAAAGAAATAACAGATTGCTGTGTAGGTCGATGTTTCTAAAGTCTGTTGTGCTTTTGAACCAACCAACATATAAACAGCGGCTAAAGCAGCAGAAATAATCGCGGCTATATCACCGAGAAATGCTCGAAGTGAAATCTGGAGATCTACTCCAGAAATCAAAAGCACTCCCCCAAAGCTAACAAACATTCCCATCCAGGCACGGGATGGAATATCCCCACCGGTTAGCTTTACAAAGAGCGCTGCAAATATTGGCTGAAGTGCAACAAGAGCGGTTCCTGCTGCAACTGTTGTCATTCGCATAGCAAGAAAGAATCCGATGAAGTGAAGTGCGAGAACGACTCCTGAAAACATCGCCCACTTTGCGCCTGCTCGATCAATTCGATGACGAAGTGCGAATGGCGCGGTCATTAGCGATCCGC
This sequence comes from Actinomycetota bacterium, assembly GCA_041158325.1. Classification (GTDB taxonomy): domain Bacteria; phylum Actinomycetota; class Actinomycetes; order Nanopelagicales; family Nanopelagicaceae; genus Planktophila. Next base: position 4,230 of record JBEBBQ010000003.1, read on the forward strand.
CTAGATTTCTCCAGAAGATCAACGTCAACACTGGCATTGCGCTCATCGCAATCAGCGGACCTGATGTTCCGATACCGATAATTCCAAGCCCTAAGCGAATTAAATCTGGACGCGCAGGAATTTGCGTGTGGTTATCACGAGATAAAGGCTGCGACATGGAAGTAAAGGTAGCCGATACCCTTAGCCTATGAAGGGAGGCCGAAAATGAGCGTTAGCCAAATAAATCGAGTCTTTATCGCCCGCCTAGCGGGCACCGCAGTCTTTGATCCAAATGGAGATCCAGTTGGCAAAGTTCGTGATGCTGTTGCAACTCTGCGCAGTAACAATCAGCCTCCCCGAATTCTTGGCCTAGTTGTCGAGGTTCCGTTACGCCGTCGCGTCTTTGTTCCGATTACCCGAGTTACTTCAATTGAATCTGGCGCAGTTGTTATTACCGGCCTAGTGAATATGCGTCGCTTTGAATCACGAGCTGGCGAGTTGCTTGTACTTGGCGAACTTATCGATCGTTCAATCAATTTAATTGAGAGCGGCGAGTCCGTTGTTGTTGAAGATATGGGCATGGAACAAACTCGCACCGGTGATTGGTTTATCAATCGTGTCCACATTATGAAGAAAGGCAGCGGTCTACGCCGCAAAGGCGCTACTTCAACTGTGCAATGGGAAGAAGTTACTGGTTTTGCTCTCCCTGAACATAACCAAGGTGTAACTAACTTACTTGCCACCATTAGCAATTTACGCGCTGCCGACCTTGCTGCCGTTATTCAAGATCTTGCGCCAAAGCGTCGCGTAGAAGTAGCACGTGCACTTGATGATGAAAGACTTGCTGACGTTCTACAAGAAATGGATGAAGCAGAACGAGTTGCGCTCCTGGCTGAACTTGAAGGTGAGCGAGCTGCAGATGTTCTTGGTGAAATGGATCCGGATGATGCTGCAGATTTATTGCGCGAAGTTGGCGAAGAAAAGGCGCAAGCGCTTATCGATTTGATGGAACCAGAAGATGCTGAAGATGTCTTAAGACTTATGACCTATGAGGATTACTCAGCCGGCGGAATGATGACTACCGAGCCGATTGTCATGAGCGCAGATTATTCTGTTGCGGATGCGTTAGCGAGTGTTAGAGCACGTGAAGTATCACCTGCACTTGCTTCTCAAGTATTTGTTTGTCGCCAACCGTTGGAAACACCTACTGGGCGTTATATCGGAATGGTCCATTATCAGCGCTTATTACGCGAGCCACCTTCAACTTTGCTCGGTTCCATTGTTGATACTGATACGCAAGGGTTAAATCCCAACGCATCCCTGCATGAGGTTTCGTCATACTTAGCTAGTTATAACTTGTTATCCGTACCTGTCGTAGATGCAAATGAACGTTTGCTTGGCGCAGTTACTGTCGATGACGTACTCGATCACCTGCTGCCTGAGAACTGGCGTCTGGAACATCGCGACTCAACTCGCGGCACTGGACCTAAGTTAAATCTCTCAGATGTGGCGGGATCGGAAGTTAGTGAAGAAGATATTGAATTAGATAAAGAGATGGAAGAGGAGGTGCGCTAATGGCACGTTCAACCAGCCCTCGCAATAATGGCCTCGATACGCCACGCGAATCTCGTCGTTCTCTCCGACCAAATTACGATCCAGAAGTCTTTGGTCGACTCTCTGAACGCTTTGCTCGTTTTCTAGGTACGGCGCGCTTCTTGGTCTACATGACTGTATTCGTACTTTCATGGGTTCTTTGGAATGCGCTTGCACCACGCGATCTGCGCTTTGATGACTATCCATTTATCTTTCTTACCTTGATTCTCTCGTTGCAGGCTTCGTATGCGGCGCCGCTGATCTTGCTCGCCCAGAATCGTCAAGCTGACCGCGATCGAATTTCCCTAAATGAAGATCGTGCACAGAACGCCCGCTCAGTAGCTGATACCGAATATTTAACTCGCGAATTAGCGAGCTTGCGAATAACGCTTGGTGAAGTTGCTACTCGCGATTTCTTGCGTAGCGAACTAGAAGATCTCGTAAAAGAGTTACGTGCTAAGCCCGAGTCGGACGCCAAGTAGCGAACTGCTACGCACAACAAGTTTTTCGGCGATCGCATAAATTGCTTGCGCACTTGGAGAATCTGGCGCTGCAATTACGATTGGAGTTCCATCATCTCCCCCGGTGCGAAGCTCAGTACTAAACGGAACTTTTCCAAGCAGCGCAACGTCACTGCCGACTAAGTTAGATAAGCGTGCCGCAGTTTCTTCTCCGCCACCTGCACCAAATAGCGCAATCTCATCGCTGCAATGTGGGCATGGAAATGCTGACATGTTTTCGATGACGCCAACTACCCGCTGATGAATTTGATGGGCAATTCGTCCCGCGCGCTCTGCAACTTCTGCGGCAGCAATCTGAGGGGTCGTAACAACCACAATTTCAGATGTAGGAATTAACTGGCCGAGTGAAATTGCCAAATCTCCAGTTCCAGGAGGCAGGTCAATTAAAAGTAAATCTAAATCTCCCCAGTAAGCATCAGATAACAGTTGCTCCAGCACTCTGTGCAGAAGCGGACCACGATAAGCAACCGCATCGGCACGCTCTGGTTTAAACATCTCCATTGAGACAACCTTTACGCCGTATGCCTCAAGTGGAATAAACATCTGATCAATCGCAGTTGGACGCTGCCCCATCAAGCCCATCAATCTAGGAATTGAATGGCCGTATACATCTGCATCCAAAATTCCAACGCGTAAACCTTTACGCGCTGCCGCAACGGCCAAATTAGTGGTGAGTGAGGATTTTCCTACTCCACCTTTTCCGGAGGCAACACCTACAACGCGAGTAAGTGATTCGGGCTGCGCAAATGGAATAAATTTTTCACGGCCGCCACGTAACAACTTCTTTACGTTGTTTCGCTGTTCTTCATTCATAACACCGAAGTTAACTTCTACGGTTGAAATTCCTGATACTTTCGATACCGCAGCCGTAATGTCGCCGCGCAATCTATCTTGCATAGGGCAACCAGAAATAGTTAAGAGAATCTTTAACTTTGCTACGCCTTGGGTAATTTCTACTGCTTCCACCATTCCGAGTTCTGGAAGCGGGCGATGGAGTTCAGGATCAGAGACGGTTGCTAGCGCAGCGTTAACTTGCTCAAGCAACTCAGCGGAGTTGGTCATGGCAGGTCTGGATCAATCTTGGCTTTGAACTTCGGCGCTTTCTCTTCCGCATCAACTTCCTCTAAAGCGTTTGCAATATGTTTTTTAATAAATGTCTTCGGGCGTAAATCTGAAGGCGAGAGATCTTCAAAGCCTGGTCCGAGATTTTCTCGTAATTCGGTAGTTGCATTAGTCGCCATTGCTCTGACCTTCTTAATCAGCCTTGCCGCATCTAAGGCAAGCTGTGGAAGGCGCTCTGGTCCAACTAAAATTACCGCGAGAACTCCCAAACCAAATATCTCACCGGCGCCGAAATCGAAGAACATAGTTGTTGATACTACTCTTTAATCAAAGATCTTCTCGCCGGCTACTTGCCCGCGGTCAAAGTCACAGTAGTAGTCGCAGTTACACCGTTTCGAATGTAAGTAAGCGGCACTTTATCTCCGACGCTCTTTGCGCGAATAGCCACAATCAACTCTTCTGAGGTGCTAATTGTTCGGCCATCGAATTTAGTAATGAGATCTCCGGCTTTGAGCCCAGCCTTTGCGGCCGGTCCACCTGGCAGGATCGCTTTATCGTTTGTAGCGATTCGTGCGCCATCACCTTCAAATTGCATATCGATAGATACGCCAAGGACTGGATAAGTCGCCTTGCCGTTCTTAATCAATTGATCTGCAGTCTTGCGAGCTTGATTAATTGGAATTGCAAAACCAAGGCCGATTGATCCGGATTGTGATCCAAATGATGAACCTAGCGTTGCGATCGCAGAGTTAACTCCAATTACCGCACCAGTTGAATCAATCAGTGGGCCGCCTGAGTTTCCAGGGTTAATCGCTGCATCCGTTTGAAGCGCGTTGATAAATGAATTATCGCTACCAGTTTCACCAGCAGTTACAGCGCGATCTTTAGCGCTAATGATTCCGAGGGTTACCGTTCCAGAAAGTCCAAGAGGTGATCCGATTGCAATCACCGAATCGCCGACTGCAACTTTGTCGCTATCTCCCAATTGAAGAGCGGTTAAACCAGTTGTTGCAATCTTTATTACTGCTAAGTCGTACGAAGCATCTCTTCCAATAATCTTCGCTACAAACTTCTGCCCGTTATTGAGAGTTACATCTATATCGCCATTATTGGTTGCGGCTTCGGAAATAACATGGTTATTGGTCAGGATGTATCCGTTGCTTTCGATCACAAACCCTGTACCGGTTGAGCCACCATCGCGGGAGCTTGCCTCAATGGAAACTACAGATGGAATAACGCGCTGCGCCAAATCGGCTACTGATCCAGGTGCTCGCTCCACCGAATTTGTTACCCGAGAGAGGTTAATTGATTGGCCAAATAGCGAACCTGATGATGACGCACCAAAAATTGCACCGACAAGGCCAGCGACAAAGGCGAGAAGAATTGCATTAGAGCGAGTGATGAAATTAGCTTTTCCGTTACGCGATGCCGGAACCCACCATGGTCCAATATTTGGAGAAGTCATTACGCCATCTTCCTATAACTTAGTTGCTAGTAACAAACCATCGCCAGTTGGTATGAGTGAAACCACCCAATTCTCTGACTCTTTTTTCAAGGATTTCCCAGATTCTCGTAGCGCTACGGTTTTCGGATCACGCTGTGCCGGATCGGAAACTTTTGAGCCGCCAAAGAAATTATCGATTACAAATACTCCACCGCTTCGCAAGATGCGATGTGCTTCGGTAATTGCATACGGCAAGTCTTCTGGGTTATGGCGGAAGATAACTAGGTCATAAGCGCGATCTGCGAGTTTATTCATTACATCCATAACCGGATTGGTAATCAATCTAAATCTTGCTGGAGCAATTTGTGCATCCTGAAAAGCAGTTTTTGCGATATTGCTATGTTCCATTTCATCATCAATTGAAGTCAGCGTTCCGCTTGCCAACATTCCTTCTAAAACCCAAAGCGCGCCAACTCCTGAGCCAGTACCGATTTCAACTACTGACTGTGCTGAAAGGTTATGTGCTAAATGTTTTAAGTATGCGCCTGCGCCAGTTGTCGCATCGATGACGCCAATTTCTTCACCGCGCGCACGAGCGCTCTTCTTGACTTCATCTTCAGAGATAAAGCTCTCCGCATATGAATGTGGGTCAATCATCATGAGAGAGATGTTAGCCATTCGATGAGTAAACGCACGCCGAAACCAGTACCGCCTTTAGGGTTTTCTCCAGAATCACTTTCGCTGCGCGCAACTCCTGCAATATCAAAGTGAATCCAGGTGCGATTTCCGGCAAAGTGCTCTAGGAAGAGCGCCGCGGTAACTGAACCGGCGCTGAAATGTTTCTTAGATGTGATGTGGCTCAAATCTGCAATTGGGCTTTCCAGCGCTTCCTTGTAGTCATCTACAAGTGGCATATGCCATACGCGATCACCTGATCGGTCCCCGGCTTCTGAAAAACTCTTAGCAACTTTCTCATCTCGCGTGTACATAGCCGCATGTTGTCTACCTAAGCCAAGAGTTGCTGCGCCGGTAAGGGTTGCAATATCAATTAGGTAATCGGGGTTTAAATTTATATCGGCGTAAGCCAATCCATCGGCGAGAACTAGTCGACCTTCAGCATCTGTATCTAATACTTCAACGGTCTTGCCGCCGTAGTGTGTAATGACATCGCTAGGGCGCTGCGATGTGCCAGATAGCGCATTTTCTGCGAGCATCATCAAAACGGTTACCTGCACTTGTGGCTGGAAATATGGAAGTGCAGAGATAGCGCCTAACGCTGCAGCGGAGCCAGCCATATCTGATTTCATCGCCGTCATAAATTCATAGGGACGCTTTAGAGATACGCCACCGGTATCAAAGGTTATTCCTTTACCGACAATTACAACGTGCGGAAGTATTCCTGCTGATTTCTTCTTACCTTTTGGGTGATATGAAATTTGAACGAAACGAGGTCCAGGCTTAGGTGATGAGTTTCCAACTGCACGTAAACCACCAAATTCTGCTAAATCTTTACCTGCTAATACTTTTATTTCTAGCCCGCTATCAGCGGCGATCTTTACTGCTTCATCAGCCAACCAGAGTGGAGTCTTGATATTTGATGGGGTATGAATCAAATCTCTTGTGCGTGAGATCGCGTTTGCGATAGTTGATGCATCTTTAATCACCGAGGGGGTATCTGTGTGGAAAAGAAAGAGTGGGATCTCTTGCGTTGGTCCTGTTTTCTGCGTCCAAATGTAGGCGCCCAGTTGAACTGAGATAGCAAAGGCTTTTAACTGCTCGTCATTTGATGCGCAGAGAGATGCGATTGTTACCGCTTTGCCCCGACCTTTTCTTCCAAGGGCTGCGCCCGCCTGGCGCATCGCCGAAGTTGTTTCATCTCCAAGTCCAACTAAGAGAATTCGATCAGCAGAGAATTGCTTAGCTGAAACAGGAATTTCAAAAATTTCTCCAGCTTTTCCGGTTGCTGCAAAGAACGCCAATTCATCGCGTAGGTCAATTTCAAAAATTTCTTCTAGCTTTTCAGCCAACTGCAGATGCGATGGGAATTTGTATTCCGGCTTTGCTTCGCTATCCGAAGATTTATTCGAAGAATTAATGTCTTGCGTGAATCCGATGGCAATTGATTGCGCATCAGCGAGCGCATCTGAAATTGATTTGGGGTCTACAGCGATCGGCTGGAGCACAAGAGTTACTTACTTCTTGATAAGTGCTACAGCTGCTTCAAGGGCGGCGCTGAGGTTATTTGCTTCTTGCGGATTTAGTTCAACGACTAGACGTCCGCCACCTTCGAGAGGAATTCGCATAACTAGGGAACGGGCTTCCTTGGTTACTTCCATGGGTCCATCACCGGTACGAGGTTTCATGGCTGCCATGGGGAGAACTCCTTTGATACTTAAATGTCGGCCAGATTGCGCCGCTGGTTACTGAAGAGGAGAAGTATCTCGCAGAACTGGCTGAGTATGAAATCGGAGGTTGAATTAGCCCATTCCGAGCAGGGCGGTAATGCGAGCTTTTCCCGAGGCCATCACCGTTGAGACCGATTTTTCAGGAACACCTAAAAGGGTGGCTATATCGCCAACTGCCATCTCGCGAAGGTAGTGAAGCGAAAGGATGATTCGCTCTTCCTCGGGTAACTGCGCCAAGGCCTCGGCCAAGGTAAGGGGCGCAGTCATAGACCCAAGGTTACTCGCGTGGGCGCAGCGATGTGGAGAGGCGAGCCAAAGAGATTCTCACCCCAACCCAGAGAAAGGGAGCGATTGCTAGAAACTTTAAGCGAGAACACTCGATCGTCTCTGACCAATTGAATTTTGTTGATGTCGAGTTAATCGGCGAAAGTACAAATGAACCGGTTCCTTTAAGAATTTTTCCCGTATGCACTACATCGCAAATTTCTGGTGGCTGCCACTTTGTTACAACCATCGTGTCCAAGAGCCCGAGCGAAGAAAACTTCGGATAGAACTTATAGAGCGGACCTGTAAATGCTGAGATCGAAGTACCAGCACCTTCACGAATTTGTGAAGTCACCCAAACTTTAGTTTGCAACATCCAATTACCTTGTGATTCCCAATCAGCAATCGCTGCCCATGCTCGTTCTTGAGAACATGGGAGGTTTATTGTGATGTGAAGTGTGTTAGACATTTGATGGCGCTACTTAGTACTCGAGTTATTTGAATTACCATTTGAATTATTGGTTGAATTATTGGTAACTATATCTAGCGCTTGATCAACGCTCTTTGCCCAATGTAGAAGCTCTCGTTGTCCGGGCTTTACAAAACCATGCTCTTCTAGATGGTCAATTAAAGTGGCAAGGGGTGCATACAAATCGTATGGATCTAAGACAATTACTGGCTTGTTATGGAACTTTAGGAACCGTCCTACCCAAATTTCAAAGAGCTCTTCCAGCGTTCCGATTCCACCAGGTAAGGCGATGAAGGCATCTGAGAGATCTTCGATCATTGCTTTGCGGTTGCGCATGGAATCCACGATGTGCAGTTCATCGCACTCTTTATCTGCAAATTCAATATCCACTAAGCGCTGCGGGATGACTCCGATAGTTTTGCCACCGCTCTCGCGTGCACCGCGGGACACCGCTCCCATTGCCGAGATATGTCCGCCGCCTGAGACCAATTCCCAAGAACGAGCAGCGATTCCTGCACCTAACGAATGCGCCAGGTCGATGTATTTGGGATCAATGGCAGTTGATGAAGAACAATAAACGGCGATACGCATGTGGCAAAGAATAGGGGTTAGGCTTATCGCATGTCTGCTTCAAATAATTCGCCGCATCTGGCATCTGGCCACGGAATCGCAACATATTCTGGAGAAACACTTTTAGATGTCTGGTTCCCAGAGCCAGTTCTAGGCACAACACAAGGAACGAGCGCTGCAAAAGTATCCGCCGCGCTAAACGAACTTGTCGGAGTTGATGAAGTTAGAAAAGTTCGACGCGAAATTGTTTCAATCGAAATCGATCTCAACGTAGCGCCAACAAGTGCTGCCGATGCTTACCTGCGCCTGCACTTACTTTCACATCGCTTAATCAAGCCACATGGTGCGGTAATGGATGGAATTTTCGGACTGCTGGCCAATGTGGTTTGGACATCTGCTGGCCCATGCGCAGTTGAAGGTTTTGAATTAATTCGCGGAGCGCTACGAAATAAGTACGGTCATATAACCGTGTTCGGTGTAGATAAGTTCCCGCGAATGGTTGACTATGTAATTCCTTCTGGCGTTCGAATTGCAGATGCTGATCGCGTGCGTCTTGGTGCTCATCTAGCACCCGGAACAACTGTTATGCAAGAAGGATTTGTTAACTTTAACGCCGGCACATTAGGGACTTCCATGGTGGAAGGTCGAATTTCAGCGGGCGTCGTTGTAGGTGACGGAAGCGATGTCGGCGGTGGCGCTTCAATCATGGGCACCCTAAGTGGTGGCGGTAAAGAAGTTATCTCA
>JBEBBQ010000004.1:0-2894 GCA_041158325.1 Actinomycetota bacterium
GCTCTTGCTGAGCGCACAGATGAAGAAAAGGCTGCAACTCTCCTTGACGAGGTTCTCGCTTCTTAAGTAACAACCCTTTCTTATGATCGCCGCAATCATCGCTGCTGCCGGCAGTGGCGAAAGATTTGGCGCATCAATTCCCAAGGCCTTAATCCAACTCGGTGATCGCACCCTTATTGAGCATGCTGTTTCCGCTATCTCATCAGTTGCTGATCAGATAATTGTTACCGCACCTAGCGGCTATGAAAAAGAAATCCAGAATTTAGTTGGCGATGACATAACCGTTGTTACGGGCGGTGCTACTCGATCCGAAAGCGTGCGAATTGGTCTAGCCAAGGTATCAAGCGAGGCCAAATATGTTTTGATTCACGACGCTGCTCGCGCATTGGCAACTCCTGATTTAGCAAAGCGCGTTGTTGCTTCTCTAACCGGCGGCGATGTTGCGGTTATTCCGGGTTTGCCTCAAACCGACACTGTGAAGATTGTTAACGCAGATGGAATCGTTACTTCAACTCCCGATCGTTCTGCGATGCGCCGAGTGCAAACTCCACAAGGTTTCACTTTCGATTTAATCACTCAGGCGCATGCCCAAGCTGGCGAAGCAACCGATGATGCTGCGCTAGTTGAATCACTAGGTAAACCAGTGCGCGTTATTGACGGCGAAGAACGCGCAATAAAAATTACAACTGCAGCCGATATGGCAACTGCGCTGCAGTTCTTAGGAAAATCAAATAGCTTTAAAACTGGCGTTGGCGTTGATGCCCATCACTTCGAAGCAGGTCGCCCACTTTGGCTCGCCGGTTTGTTGTGGCCAGATCAAGATGGTGTAGAAGGCCACTCTGATGGTGACGTTGCCGCGCATGCAATTTGCGATGCTTTATTTGCAGCAAGTGGTCTAGGCGATTTAGGATCAAACTTCGGTACAAATAAACCTGAATACAAGGGCGCATCTGGCACAACACTATTAAAAGAAACTTTGGCATTGATCGAAAAGAACGGTTATACAATTTCACATGTATCAGTGCAGGTAATTGGCAATCGCCCGAAGATCGGTTCACGTCGCTCCGAAGCAATTGCTGCACTATCTGAGGCTTTAGGTGGCGCAGAAGTAGCGTTACTTGCAACGACTACCGATGGCATGGGCCTAACTGGTGAAGGCAAGGGCATTGCTGCCATCGCGTCAGCGCTGATTTATTCTAAATAACATTCGCAAGATAGACTTAGCCAATGAGTTCGCTATCTTTATATGACACGCTAACGCGAACCACATCCCCATTTGTGCCGCTTAAAGCTGGCGAAGTCGGTATTTATCTCTGCGGTGCAACAGTTCAGGCGCCTCCACATATTGGTCACGTGCGCTCGGGCGTTAACTTCGACATCTTGCGCCGCTGGTTAACTAAATCTGGTTACAACGTAACTTTTATTCGCAACGTAACTGATATCGATGACAAGATTTTGCATAAGGCGGTTCATGAAAAAGCGCCTTGGTGGGCTGTTGCCATGAAGTATGAACGCGCATTCACTGAAGCTTATGCAGCGCTAAATGTGCAGCCACCAACGTACGAACCACGTGCTACTGGCCATGTCACTCAGATGATCGAATTAATGACTTTGCTTATCGAACGCGGTGCCGCGTATGCACCAGGCAATGGCGATGTTTATCTTGAAGTTCGCAAACTTAAGTCATACCTAACGCTTTCTCGTCAGAACGTTGATGACTTGCAACCAGCTGCCGATGCTGATGAGACTTATAAGAAAGACCCACGCGATTTTGCACTTTGGAAAGCGGCAAAGCCCGGAGATCCATCTTGGCCTACGCCTTGGGGCCCAGGTCGTCCCGGTTGGCACCTCGAATGTTCTGCGATGGCGCACTCATACCTTGGTGAAGCATTTGATATTCACGGCGGCGGATTAGATTTGATCTTCCCGCATCACGAGAACGAGATCGCACAATCAGAAGCTGCTGGTTATGCATTCTCAAAGCGCTGGATGCACAACGCTTGGGTGACCGCTTCTGGTGAAAAGATGTCTAAATCACTTGGTAACTCGCTACAAGTAGCGGAACTCTTAAAGACGGTGCGCGGAATCGAATTACGTTGGTATCTCGGCAGTGCGCACTACCGTTCGATGCTCGAGTTCTCACATGAAGCACTTGCCGAATCTGCAACAGCATTTCGTCGCATCGAAGGTTTCTTAACTCGCGCCACTGAAATCCTAGGCGAGCAGCCAACTCCGGTTATTTCACAAGGTTTTACCGATGCTATGAACGATGATTTAGCGGTACCAACTGCTTTAGCGGGAATCTCTGAAGCGCTGCGCCTCGGAAATAGCGCAATAACTAGTGGAGATAAAGCGGTAATCGCAGCGTCTGCAAATGAAATTCGCGGTGCGCTAGAAGTTCTTGGTTGCGATCCATTTGATCCAGCTTTTGCAGCAGGTGGCGGAGAAGATTTAACGAGCGCACTTGATGGGGTTATTCAATTAGCGCTCACGCAACGCACCGCAGCGCGCGAGCGAAAAGATTTTGCAGCATCAGATCAGATTCGTGATGGTCTGGCTGCACTTGGAATTATTATTGAAGACACAGCACAAGGGCCACGTTGGTCTATCTCACAGATAAGCGAGAAGTAAATGGCCGGCAGCGCAAAACCACGTGGAGCAGCACGCACAAGTTCTAAAAAGGGACCAACTGGCGGAACCGGCGGAAAGAATAAGCGTCGCTTAGAAGGTAAGGGTCCAACACCAAAGGCTGAAGATCGTCCGTACCACGCAGCGGCAAAACGTAAGAAAGCTGCCGAAAAGAAAGCTGCACCACGTACTCGCACTGGTCGTAGCGAAAAGCCAAAGGGCGAAATTGTTTCTGGTCGTAACGCAGTTCTAGAAGCGCTTCGCGC
>JBEBBQ010000005.1:0-2972 GCA_041158325.1 Actinomycetota bacterium
AAATCGATCTCAATGTAGCGCCAACAAGTGCTGCCGATGCTTACCTGCGCCTGCACTTACTTTCACATCGCTTAATCAAGCCACATGGTGCGGTAATGGATGGAATTTTCGGGCTGCTGGCCAATGTGGTTTGGACATCTGCTGGCCCATGCGCAGTTGAAGGTTTTGAATTAATTCGCGGAGCGCTACGAAATAAATTTGGTCATATAACCGTGTTCGGTGTAGATAAGTTCCCACGAATGGTCGACTATGTCATTCCTTCTGGCGTTCGAATTGCAGATGCTGATCGCGTGCGACTTGGTGCTCATCTAGCACCCGGAACAACTGTTATGCACGAGGGATTTGTTAACTTTAACGCCGGCACTTTAGGTACATCCATGGTGGAAGGTCGAATTTCTGCGGGCGTCGTTGTAGGTGACGGAAGCGATGTCGGTGGTGGCGCTTCAATCATGGGCACCTTAAGCGGCGGAGGTAAAGAAGTTATCTCAGTTGGCGAAAAGTGTTTGCTAGGAGCTAACTCAGGACTTGGGATTTCACTCGGAAATAACTGCGTGATTGAAGCAGGAACTTATATAACCGCGGCATCAAAGGTAAAACTTCCAGATGGTGAAATCGTTAAAGCTGCATCTCTATCTGGTGCCAACAACTTGCTATTCCGTCGTAATTCTCTAAGCGGTAGTTTAGAAGTTGTAATGCGCACCGGCACTTGGGGTGGATTGAATTCCATCCTGCACGCAAATTAATTTGAAAACTATCTTAAATAAAACCACGCTGAAGGTAGTTTGCTGCGACTTCTAAAAGTTTCACCACGAAGCACGACAAATGATCCATCAGAGCTAATTGCTTGAATCAGCGCAACAGAACCTGCTGGATTAATCGAGAGAACCGCCAGAGAAATAACATCTGGCAAGGCAAATGCTTGGGCAATAACTGCTTGAGATATCTCTCTGGTCCATGAAGCAAAACGTGGATTAAGCGTGGCGTCAACGCTGGCGCTATCAGGGACGCTAACTGTGTAAGGAGTTGCCGTACCCCAAGCATGTTCTGATGTTTCTGTCGTGCCACCAGATGAAGACGAGAAGTAAGCGGTAATTGGCCGGCCTTCGTAGGTAATTATCGATCCGGCAGTTCGGTTAACCGCCGCCTTCCAAATTTCCCCAAATCTTGGTTCGCTCTCCTTTGAATAACCGGCAAAGGTCTGGTCACTGATCGTTGCGTATAAATGGCAATCACAAGCTGAACGAATCTTTGTGGATTTCGCATATGCATATGTTCTAGATGCGATCGCTTGCGCTTCGAGCGCTTGCGTTGGCCAAGATGAAGGTACCTCGCCTATCCCCCAGAGATACTCATCTTGCAAGCGCACGGAGTTAATTAGCGCTATCCGCTTTCCCAAAGTTTTATCTCTAATTACTTTAAATGAAATCTGGCCATGGCGATAACGCTTGGTTACACCAGCAGTAGTTACAGATAAAACCGTTAGTGGGCCTTCCTGATAACGGGTTCCCGACCAACGTAAAGTAAAGGTGCTCCCTGTTGAGATTGCCTTGGTTGTAGTTCCGCGGGTGGTACTAATTGCAATCAAGCCATCAACTAAGTTCAAATTTAAGAAAGTCCTACTTGGAAAGGTAAGTAGTGGCGTAGCAGTTTGTGTTTCACCTAAATCGCCCTCATACAAGTGCAGGACTGCGCCTTTTGAATCACTTCTAAACTTGGCAGAGGTAAGCAAGTTGCCGATGTTGATTCTAAGAATTTGAGTATCGGTAACTGTCTCCACCATGGTGCCGGTGTAGTAATACTGCAAAATCGCGGTTGCTGATTCACCTGCCAAAGCTTTCGCTCGTGCACCGATCTGGCTCATACCGACGCCATGGCCGTAACCACTACCCTGAAATGCAAAAGTTGCGGGTACTTCAACGGCGTTTGCCGCATTAGGCAAGAGATTTATTGGTGAGATTGCAAGAGAGATTGCAAGTGCAATCAGAGATTTCTTAGACATCCTCATTTGCTGCTGCGCTCTTTCCGACCTGCATAAATTCGCGATACTGCTTGATGATTTCTGCAGGATTTCCACGCGCCATCAACTTACCTTTATGGAGCCAGGCGACTTCATTGCAGACATCTTCGATCGTTGCCATTGCATGGCTAACTAAAATTAGAGCTCGGTCTGCGGTTCGCAGCTCTTTAATTCGATTTAAGCTCTTCTCTTTAAAGTGCGCATCACCAGTACTTAGAGCTTCATCAACTATCAAAATATCAGGCTGCACAGTTGCCGCTACCGAAAATGCCAGACGTGCATACATTCCAGATGAATAAGTTCGCATAGGAGCATCAATGGCATCTCCTAGCTCTGAAAACTCAGCGATGGCATCGAATTGACCATCAATCTCAGCGCGGGACATTCCGGCAGCCAAGCCGCCCAAATAAACATTTGCCCGCCCGGTCATAGACGGGTTAAAGCCGACCCCAAGCGCTAGGAGCGTGCTAACTGAACCGTGAACTTCAATGCGCCCTTGTGTTGGAGGAACAATTCCTGAGATAACGCGCATCAGCGAAGATTTGCCCGCACCATTTGATCCGATAACTCCGAGGACTGTTCCATAGTGAACATCCAGGTTTACGTTATTCAACGCGTTAACTACTCGAGTGTGTTTATTCGAGCGCCCAATAGTTTTTAACCGCGCCTTTAGGGTTGGTCGCTTAACGATAGAAGTCTTATAGGTAAGCCCAACGTTCTGCACCGAAACTGCCAAACCATTTTTTGGGTGAATTGAATTCTGTGAGTTAGAGGCGGACAGCGAAATCACGCTCCCTAGATAAGAAGAAATAGGTGCCAACGAAGAAGATTGATAGCGCCCAGATAAGTGCATGCATTAGCGAGAATAAATCTGGTGCTTGGGCATAGACCATTACTTGAGACCAGGCATCGAGAAGATAGAAGATTGGATTTACTATCTCAAAACGCTTTAACT
>JBEBBQ010000006.1:0-5175 GCA_041158325.1 Actinomycetota bacterium
TTAAGCCCAGCCGCTGTTTTTCCAGATGGATTGACCACTAATTTAACTCGCGGATCTCTAACTGAGAGCGACTTTGCGATTTCATCTGTGCGATCTTGCGAAGGGCCGAGGGCGAGAATTACTTCAAACTCCCCGCGAAAATCCTGGGCAAGGATTGCCAGTATCGATTCTTCTAAGTGCGCCTCTTCATTAAGAACGGGAAGAATCACGCTAACTGCTGGTGAGACAGATAACTCGCCCATAGATGTCGACATAACCCCTCTACGCTATCGCCCAAGTAGAGTTCGTATGTGAAATCGACGCGAGCAATTAAGGTTATTACATCACTTTCTGTGGGTGTAGTTCTTCTCGCATCGCTATCTTGGATCGGATTAGGCCAAGTAAGCGGCAGGATCGATCGCATCAGCGTCTTTGCTGGGCTAGATAATCGCCCTGAGAAAACATCTAAAGCTCTTAACTATTTATTGGTTGGTTCTGATACTCGTGAAGGTCTGACCAAAGAAGAGATGAAGGCGCTTCGCGTTGGAAGCACTAAAACCGCTGCTGGCGGAAGATCTGACACCATGCTCTTGGTTCACATCAGCAAGAAGCGCGATAAAGCTTTTCTAGTCTCACTTCCGCGAGATTCGCTAGTGACAATTCCGGCACATTTAAGTACCGATGGGAAAACACAGATTCCTGATCGTGAAAACAAATTAAATGCCGCATTTGCTTTCGGTGGTGCACCTCTACTTATTGAAACTATTGAACGTGCGACCAATTTAAAGATGGATCACTACATCGAAGTAAGTTTTGCTGGTTTTGCCGGAATCGTTAACGCCCTTGGCGGAATTGAAGTATGTACCAAGGTAGATATCGATGACCCAAAGAGCCACTTAGTCCTTAGCGCCGGCACTCATACCCTTGATGGAATTGAAGCTCTTAAATATGTTCGCACCCGTGACTTTGATGGACGAGGCGATATCGGACGTATGCAACGTCAGCAACAATTTATGAGTTCGGTGATCAAGAAGGCAACTAGTACAGGCGTACTACTTAATCCAATTAAGTTAACTAATTTTTTAAATGCGGCGATCTCTACCGTCAAAATGGATGAGACCTTGAGCAAGAACGATCTACTGGATCTAGCGAAGCAGATGCGTGGACTCTCATCAGGAAATGTTCGTACCTTGACGGTTCCATTAAAGACTGCAAACGGTCGACATCCAACTGCCGGCTCAGTTGTAATTTGGGATCCAGTACTAAGCGCTGATTTATGGACGAGAATTCGTGATGATGCAGCGCTAGTCGATGAAGTAACTCCATCTCCATCAGCGAGTTCAACTACATCGGCCAAGCCAGTTATTGTCGATAAATTTAAGACGCGTACCGCGGCGGAAAATCCGTGCGGGGAAATCAAATAGAAGGTGCTTTAGACTAAAACCCTATGAAACTCTCAGTTATTGGTTGTGGCTATCTCGGCGCCACTCACGCAGCATGTATGTCATCACTTGGTTTTGAAGTTGTTGGCGTTGATACTGATCAACACAAAGTAGATCTACTCTCTCGCGGCGAGCTGCCTTTCTATGAACCAGGTTTAGATACATTGCTCGCAGCCGAGATGAAGACTGGCCGACTCTCATTTACTACTGATTTCTCAGCGGTTGCCGATGCCGACGTTCACTTTATTTGCGTGGGAACACCGCAGAGTAAAGATGGCCTTGCTGCAGATTTAACATACGTAAAGTCTTCTGTAGCAGCGATCGCACCACACTTGAAAGATGGCGCGCTCGTTGTTGGTAAATCAACGGTTCCAGTCGGCACCGCGCAAGCGCTCCGCGATATTTTGGCAACGTCTGCACCGCAAGCTGATTTAGCCTGGAACCCAGAATTTCTTCGTGAAGGTTTTGCCGTCGAAGATACTTTGACTCCTAACCGCCTGGTTGTCGGTGTGGTTAACGATCGCGCTGAAGAGATTCTCAAAGAGGTTTACAAACCAATCATCGATCTCGGCACCCCTTGGATTCGTGCCGATCTCCCAACTGCGGAACTTGTAAAGGTTGCGGCAAACTCATTCCTAGCGACGAAGATTTCATTTATCAACGCGATGGCTGAGGTTTGCGAAGCAGCCGGCGGCGATGTCACCGTGCTTGCCAAGGCAATTGGTTACGACCCACGAATTGGAAATCGCTTCTTGCAGGCAGGTATTGGTTTCGGTGGCGGATGTCTACCAAAAGATATCCGTGCATTTATGGCGCGCGCTCAAGAACTTGGGGCTGATCAGGCGCTTGAGTTCTTGCGCGAGATTGATGCTATTAACTTGCGGGCACGTCAACGCGTAATTGATGTTGTACGCGCTGACCTTTCTGAAGATTTAACGCAATATAAAATTGCGGTACTAGGGGCAACGTTTAAGCCAGATAGCGATGATGTTCGCGACTCCCCTGCTCTTGATATTGCAGCTCAACTGCAAGCCGCAGGTGCAACAGTTGTCGTCCACGATCCAAAGGGAATCGAACCAGCGCGTAAGCGTTTCCCAAACCTTGATTTCGCGGAAAAAGTTACCGATTGCGTTAAGGGCGCCGATGCCATTCTCCACTTAACAGAGTGGAAGGAATATCGCGAGCTCGATCCTTCAGTTATCGGTCAACTAGTTAAATCAAAGTTCTTAATTGATGGTCGCAATGCGCTTGATCGCGATAAATGGCGTGCAGCGGGTTGGCGTGTTCACGCCCTAGGCCGCACAGATTAAGAGTTAAAAACCAGTTTTTTGATTGCGGCGGGCGTTTAAATTAGCGCCCTTTGCTTTAGCTTCTTCGCGAATATCCGCCAATTGAGCTTCTACTTTCTTCGCCACACTTGCATCTGAAGATCCGATTATGCGCGCGGCAAGAAGTCCGGCGTTCTTGGCGTTATCAATTCCTACAGTTGCAACTGGAATCCCCGCTGGCATTTGAACAATTGATAGCAGTGAGTCCATTCCTTCTAAATTCTTAAGCGAAACTGGAACCCCGATGACTGGAAGCGTTGTAAGCGAGGCGACCATTCCAGGTAAATGTGCGGCTCCGCCGGCACCGGCGATGATTACTTTGTAACCTTTAGCGGCGGCAGTCTTTGCAAACTCAACCATTTCTTCTGGCATGCGATGAGCC
Organism: Actinomycetota bacterium; assembly: GCA_041158325.1. GTDB lineage: Bacteria > Actinomycetota > Actinomycetes > Nanopelagicales > Nanopelagicaceae > Planktophila. Next base: position 3,132 of record JBEBBQ010000006.1, read on the forward strand.
GAAACAACTTCTGCAGTGAAAGTGATGCCAAAGGATTCGAGAGTTTTCGCCGCTTCTTCCATTACCGGCCAATCAGAATCTGATCCCATGATGATCGCTACATCACTCATCGATTTCTCCGCTCATATAGTCGCGCGCGTGGGCGATAACTTCAGTCAATTCTAGAAGGTTTTCGCCCACAACGGTAACGTGGCCAACCTTTCGCCCTCTGCGAATCTCCTTCTTGTATTGATGGAACTTTAGATTTGGATTGCGCGCCATCAAATGCAGATATGGACGATACATATCAGACTTATCTCCGCCCAAGATATTTCCCATAACGGCATATGGCGCGACCATTGCCGGATCGCCTAGTGGAAGATCGAGAATCGCGCGCAAGTGTTGTTCAAATTGGCTGGTCTTGGCACCTTCGATAGTCCAGTGGCCAGAGTTATGTGGGCGCATAGCAAGTTCGTTGATAAACAACTCATCACCTTTTACAAAGATCTCAACCGCCATAACACCAATAAGGGCAAGGTCGTTCGCAATTGAAAGAGCTAGTTGTTGAGCTTTCTCGGCAAGTTCTGGCGAAAGTTTGGGAGCTGGTGAAATAGTGCTGGTGCAAATGCCATCGGATTGAATGGTTTGGGTTGGCGCCCAAGTAACTGCCTGGCCATGCGCTGAACGTGCAACCATCACTGCAATCTCAAAATCAAATTCAATTAACTCTTCAATTAACAGTTGTGGAATCTCATTTAATACTTCGTCTAACTCATCGTGATTCTTAATCTTCCAAACCCCGCGGCCGTCATATCCCCCAATAATGCTCTTTGCAATAAATGGGAAATCCAGTAAATCATCGCCATCGTTAATTACTCTCCATTTCGGCGCAGAATATTCAGAAAGTCGCTCTCGCATTAGCGCTTTATTCTGCGAATATTGAAAAGAGTCTGAAGTTGGGAAAACTTTTACACCTGCTGTTTCTAACCCTTTAATTACCGCAAGTGGAACTAGCTCGTGTTCAAAGGTTACGAAATCACATTTCTTTGCGAAATCCTTTAGCGCTTCGAGGTCGCGGTAATCGCCGACTACGTGCGGGGCAATTTGTGCTGCGCTATCTGCAGGGCTTTCGGCAAAGAGTAAGAGATTTATCCCAAGGGCTTCGGCCGGAGCTACTGTCATCCGTGCAAGTTGCCCGGCACCGATAATGCCAACAGTTGGAAAGCGCTTGTTCACGCCTCTATCGTAGATGAACTACATCTCCAGCGTTAACTTCAGTGCCATCGATAAGAATTAGCGCGCCTTGTGCGGAGATAGCAACCGCTTTTGCCTCAATTGAATCTCGCCCAAGAACTTCAACGCGAACTTGGCGACCGAGAGTCGAACTTATCTGGCGATACTCTTCTTGAAAGTCACTTCCGGAATCCCATTCATTAAAGATGCTTTCAAAGCGATTCAAAAAAGCGCTCAACAATAAATTGCGATCTAAATTATTGGATCCAGCCAGCGCTAGCGATGTCGCAGTTGGTACCGGAAGTTCATCGGCGCCCATTGCAACATTTAACCCGATTCCAATAATTACTCCATCGCCAATTTGCTGTGCAAGTAATCCTGCAACTTTTTTGTCGTCTATCAAAATATCGTTAGGCCACTTAAGCAAGACTTTATCTTTAACATGTCTTGAAACAACTTCATGCATTGCAATAGCCGCTAAGAATGAGATGAAACTCCAATCTTTCCTTATACGCTTTGGTTTAAGGAAAAAAGAGAACAAGAGTGCGCTTTCGGGCGGCGCTTCAAAACTTCGATCTAATCGTCCTCTGCCAGCGCTTTGATATTCCGCAGCAATTACTTCACCAGATTTTGCTACTGAAGAGTTAACCAACTCTGCTAGATCACTTTGTGTGGATGCAGTGAGATCAACCACGCTTACCCGCCAGTACTGCGAAATTTTTCCGTCGATGATCGACTTATTCAGTGGCGCTCTTGGCGCTTGGCTACCCACGACTAGTACCGTAGAGCCATGAGCCCAGATCTGCATACAACTTCAGGAAAAATTGAAGAT
>JBEBBQ010000007.1:0-2649 GCA_041158325.1 Actinomycetota bacterium
GAATCCGCAGAAAGTCCTTCTCTACTATGGCTTCACACCCATAGCTGACCCTGTCGCGATTCAACTCTGGCAGAAAAGCCTTGGAGAATCATTTAATTTGAAGGGCCGCATTTTGATTTCCCCAACAGGGATCAACGGCACAGTCGGTGGCGATATCGATGATCTTCGCAAATATGTGAAGTACACCAAGAAGTATCCGGGCTTTAAGAAGATCGGCTTTAAGTGGTCGCAAGGCACCGGAAATGAATTCCCGAAACTTTATGTAGCAGTTAAGAAAGAACTCGTTGCCTTCGATAATCCTGATGAAATTAAAGTTGATGAAAAGGGTGTCATCGGCGGCGGTCAGCATCTTCGCCCAGAACAGGTTCATGAGCTAGTTAAAGAACGCGGCGATGATGTTGTCTTCTTCGATGGTCGCAATCAATTTGAAGCCAAGATCGGTAAGTTTAAGAACGCGATTGTTCCTGATGTAGATACATCACGTGATTTTGTCCGCGAAATTGAAAGTGGAAAGTACGACCACTTAAAGGAAAAGCCGGTCGTTACATATTGCACTGGCGGAATCCGCTGCGAGATTTTGTCAGTTGTAATGAAGAACCGTGGATTTAAAGAGGTCTATCAAATCGACGGTGGCATCGTTAAATACGGCGAGAAGTTTGCTGATGACGGTCTTTGGGAAGGTTCGCTCTATACCTTTGACTCACGTATGGCGATTGATTTCTCAACTAAGACTAAAGTCATCGGTGAGTGCGAAATCTGTAAGGCGCCAAGCAAGATCTTCCGCAATTGCCGCACCAAGACTTGCCACGAATTAATCTTGCTCTGCGATTCTTGCAACGATCTACCAGCAAACTCGAAGTGCACGCACGATCAATCTAAAGTGCGCGACTCCGAGATGGTTGGCTAGTTTTTTAAAGAGCCTTTAGCGCGCTAACAACTTTAGTTAGCGAAGCCTTGGCATCACCAAAGAGCAACATCGTCTTTGGATCATAGAGAAGTTCATTCTCAATACCTGCAAAGCCCGGACGCATTGAGCGCTTTAGGAAAATAACATTTGCAGAGTTAGAAACTTCCAAAATTGGCATTCCGTAAATTGGGCAACCTGGAGTTGTCTGCGCTGCAGGGTTAACCACGTCATTTGCACCGATAACAATTGCCACATCGGTCTGACCAAATGTTGGGTTAACTTCATCCATTTCAGCTAATTGATCGTAAGGAACGTTGGCTTCAGCGAGAAGGACGTTCATATGTCCTGGCATACGACCTGCAACTGGGTGGATTCCGTAGGCAACATCGATGCCCTTAGAGATCATCAAGTCAGCGAGTTCGCGCACTGTGTGCTGTGCTTGCGCAACAGCTAAACCGAAACCAGGAACGATTACAACGCGACGTGCATAGTTAAGAAGAATCGCAACGTCATCTGGAGAACCGGAACGCACTGGACGTTCTTCGCCAGCAGCTGACGCATCTTGTGGCTTTGCAGTAAATGCACCGAACAAAGTTCCAAAGAGCGAGCGACCCATCGCATCAGCCATCAAGCGGGTAAGAATTGTTCCGGATGCACCAACAAGTGTTCCAGCGATGATTAGGAGAGTTGAATCAAGAACGTATCCGCTTGCCGCAACTGTTAGGCCAGTAAATGCGTTAAGTAATGAGATAACGATCGGCACATCTGCGCCACCAACAGGAAGTACGAAGAGAACACCGAATAGCAGCGAAAGCGCTGCCAGAATCAATAGCGGGGTAGTGCCGAGTGCAACAACAACCCAACCAGAAACGCCTAGAACCGAAGCCAAAGTAGCGGCGATAACAAAGCGTCCGCCAGGGAAAACAACTGGACGAGTTGTCATCAACTCTTGAAGTTTCAAGAAGGTAATAATCGATCCGCTGAACGAGACGCAACCAACAACTACGGTAAATACTGTAAAGATTACGACTGCAGTTGAAGCGTCACTACCAAGGGCGAGATATTCGACAATTGCAACCAGCGCTGCAGCACCGCCACCAACGCCATTAAATAGCGCAACAAGCTGTGGCATCTGAGTCATCTGAACTCTGCGCGCTGCTGGCACACCAATCAGCGAACCAACTGCGATTGCGCCGACGATCCAACCGAGGTTGTTAAGTGGTGCGTTATAGGCAAAGACAACCAAGGTTGCAATCGTTGCACCGAGTGCACCGATTAGATTTCCGCGACGAGCGGTCTTTGGGTGAGATAAACCTTTGAGAGCAAGGATGAAGCAGACGCCGGCTGCAAGACCGATTAAGTCATACATAGTGCGGTTCATTTATCTGCTCCCTTCTTATTTCCTTTAAACATTTCGAGCATGCGATCTGTAACGACAAAGCCGCCGATCATATTGATTGTTGCCAGAATGATTGCCGCTACAGAAAGACCTAGTTCGAGAGTTGTTTCGCTGTGATCGGCGACGATAATCGCACCGACCAAGATAACGCCGTGAATCGCGTTGGCGCCTGACATGAGAGGTGTGTGCAGAGTTGAGGAAACCTTTGAGACAACTTCAAAACCCACAAATACTGCGAGTACGAAGATTGAGACGATCGCCATTGCATCCATTACTTGGCTCCTCCTGCACTTGGGTCGCGTCGCTGGCCACCATGAGTAACCGCCGATGCATTGATGATTTC
>JBEBBQ010000008.1:0-5582 GCA_041158325.1 Actinomycetota bacterium
CGAACCAAGGGGGCTTACCGAAGTTCGCTTTAACCAATCTTGAATTCGATCAAGGTCGCGTGCAAAGGCGTGAATATGTTTTGCTAATTCGTGACCAAAGAGAATTGGTTGCGCATGCTGCATATGAGTAAATCCCGGCGCTGGCGCATCTCCGTACTCTGCAGCTTTTGCAGATAGCGCCTTTTGAAGTTCCAGGATCATCTGGGAGATTTCCATCATGTGATCTATCGCGAAAAGTTTTAAGTCGGTGGCAACTTGATCGTTGCGTGATCTGCCTGCGCGAAGGGCTCCCCCGACCTCACCGATCTTCTCGGTAAGTCCACGTTCTAGAGCGCTATGAACATCCTCATCTGACTCAACAGCGACAAACTTTCCGATTGCAACATCATCAATTAGCTCGCGAATAGCTTTTTCAATCTGGCTCGCAACGTCGTCTTGCAATAGCCCGGAAGATTTAAGTACGCGCAAATGCGCAAGTGATGAACGAAGATCGTAAGGCGCGAGCCGCCAATCAAAGTCAACGCTACGGGAGAGCGCAAAGACCGCATCTGCTGGAGCATCGGAAAAACGTCCACCCCAGAGAGCCATTATTTCTTCGCCTTTCGTTTTGCAGATCCGCGTTTTGCGCCTGCGCCAAAGTTGAGCAATTCTTTCGCAAGTTCGGCTCCACCGGTGGCCTTCTTGGATACAACTAAGACCGTGTCGTCACCTGCGATTGTCCCGATGATGTTTTCAAGCCCTGAGTTGTCGAGGGAACTGGCTAAAAATTGTGCTCCGCCAGGTGGTGTGCGAACTACCGCGAGATTTCCAGAGGCTTCGACCGAGAGAATCAGATCTGAAGGAAGTGGCATAGATCGTGCAATAGAACCATCCGCGGTTGTTCCTAGTTGATATATAAGTTCACCAGACTCGCTGCGCGAACGTACCGCCCCGAGCTCTTCCAAATCACGACTAGCCGTTGCCTGGGTGACATCAAATCCAGCCTTCTTCAGCAACTTAACTAAATCCGATTGCGAATGAATAACGCCGGCCTTGATTAAAGCGATTGCCTTTGCGCGACGCGCAGAAACAGAACCCGAGTTGAGTACCTTAGCCATGACTTACCTCTTTCATCGCTTTTGCGAAGGCTGCAATAAATTTATCAATTTGAACCTTTGTGACAATTAGCGCTGGCGCAATTCTGATGGTTTCAAGGTTTGGCGCATTTACCAAGAATCCATTCTTAGTGAGCGCTGCTGCAAGATCCTTTGCATATTCACCATCAAGAGCGATTCCAATAAGTAAACCTCTACCGCGAACTTCGCGCACACCGCGTATCGCTGAAATCTTTATCTTCAAACGCTTTTCAAAACTCTTTGCTTGGGGCATTAAGCGGTTCTTCTCAATTACAGAGATCGCTGCTAAACCAGCAGCCGCAGCTATCGGGTTTCCACCGAAGGTTGTTCCATGTTCACCCGGAGCAAATTTTGGGATTGTGCTGCCAAGTGTGATCATCGCTCCAAGCGGAAGTCCGCCACCAATTCCCTTTGCAAGAGTTATTACATCTGGACGGACATTTTCATGTTCGTATCCAAACCAATGACCTGTGCGTCCCATCCCGGTCTGAACGCAGTCAAAGACCAAGAGCGCGCCGTGCTGATCACACAAAGCACGCAACTGTTTTAAATAACCTTCCGGCGGCGTAACAACCCCAGCTTCGCCAAGGATTGGCTCAACAATTACCATCGCTGTTTTCTTGGAAACTGCTTTGCGCATCGCAGTGATATCACCAAACGGAACATGCTTAATATCTTTGAGCAAAGGTCTAAATGGCGCGCGTTTAGATTCCTGCCCAGTTAGTGAAAGGGCGCCCATCGTGCGTCCATGAAACCCGCCAATCGTCGCAACAATTCGCGTCTTCCCAGTTTTACGTGAAAGTTTAAGTGCCGCTTCATTTGCCTCAGCCCCTGAATTACAGAAGAAGACGCGAGCGGTGTTATCTCCGGTCATCTCCTGCAACTTTTTCGCTAACGCTAAACCTGATGGATGGCTATAGAAATTACTTACGTGGCCCAACTTTGCGACTTGTGTGGAAACCGCTTTAACAATCGCAGGATGTGCGTGGCCGAGAATATTTGTAGCAATTCCGCCGAGGAAGTCCAGATACTTCTTCTTCTCTGAATCAGTTACCAGGATGCCTTTACCGGAGATTAAGTTGATATCAGGGACTCCGTAGTTCAACTGCATAACATCGTTCCAATTTGTAGCCTTAGCCTTCTTAACTGGACTCATTTTGTAACCAACGTTCCGCCTGAGTTGCCTAACGCCAAAGCGAAGGCCGATGGATCGGTTCCATCGATAATTCTCACTGCACTTGCGCCACCGTCTATCGCATCTAGACAAGCCTTAACTTTCGGCGCCATACCTTCGGCAAAGGTTGATTTCAGCGCATCTAGTTCGTCGTAAGTGATCTGTGAAATTAATGAGTTTGTATCTGGCCACGAGCGATAGATGCCAGCGACATCGGTCATGATGATCAAACTTTCCGCATTTAGCGCACCTGCAATTGCAGCGGCTGCGAGATCAGCGTTCACATTGAGGCCACCTTTGAAGTCTTCGTCACTAGCGATCGGAGAAATCACCGGCACTTGACCTTCATTGAGAGCGTTATTGATGGCTTGAGGATTTACCGCGGTAATGACACCGACTAGACCTAAATCAACCGGTGAACCATCAACAAGTTTGCGAAGTGGTTCGGCGATCAGAGATTGGCTGGTGCGACCTGACAGCGCTATTGCTTTGACCCCTGCGCTTTGAAGTGAATTGACGACTACTGGACCAACATCCTTAGACAATACTCTTTCAACAACATCAAAAATTTCCGGGGTAGTAACGCGAAAACCCCCAACAAACTCTGAGGCAATCTCTGCATCTTTAAGAGCCTTATCAATCTGAGGTCCACCACCGTGAACTACGACTAGCTTCACACCGCTTTGCTGCGCTGCCCCGATTGCTTTAGCAAAATCCCCGTTCTCATCCTTCATGGCGTGGCCACCAAATTTAACGACGATCATGTGGCGTAGGCCGAGTTCTCGTGAACATAATCATGAGAGAGATCATTGGTGAAGACAGTTGCGTTACTTGAACCGACCTTTAGATCTACTTCAATTGTTACCAAACGATTTTCAAAGGTCACTTTGTTGCGATCCTCGAAAGGTGCGCTCGACTTAGCGACTTTGACTCCATTTAGAGTGACATCAATATCGAGCGGATTTAAGTGTGCCCGGGCGGTGCCTACCGCCGCCAAGACACGACCCCAGTTGGGATCTCCACCGAAGATTGCACATTTCAACAGATTGTTTCGTGCACAAGCTCGAGCTACTTCTACTGCATCGCTTTCAGTAGCAGCATTCTTAATCGCAATAGCAACAGTCTTAGTAGATCCTTCCGCATCTGCGATTAGCTGCTGCGCCAAGGAGCCACAGATCTCCATCAGTGCGCTCTCCAGTTCAGATTCACTTGGAGTAAATCCGCTAGCTCCAGAACCCATCAGCAAAACAGTGTCGTTAGTTGATGTGCAACCATCAGAGTCGATTCGGTTATAGGTGCGGTCGCAAACTTTTTCAAATATCTCTTGCGCGTTTTCTGGCAGAACTGCATCAGTCATGACAACCGAAAGCATCGTCGCCAGCGCAGGTGCAAGCATTCCAGCGCCCTTGGCGACACCGGATACTTCAAAGTGATCGTTCTTAAAGTTAGCAATCTTAGAGACGCTATCGGTTGTCATAATTGCGCTTGCTACATCCTGCAGTGAATCGGTCGAGAGCGCCTTTGAAATTTGATCAACGCCGGCGATGATCTTCTCCATCGGCAGTAGTTCACCGATCAAACCTGTAGAGCAGACAACTACTTCACCAGATGAAATGCCGAGTGCTTCACCAACGTGCTCTGCTGTTCTATGCGTGTCAGCAAACCCTTGTGGGCCAGTGCAGGCGTTGGCGCCGCCCGAATTAAGAATTGCTGCGCGAACTATCTTCTCTTTTGTTACTTGTTTACTCCAGATAACCGGGGCTGCAACAACTTGGTTTGATGTGTAAACCGCTGCGGCATCAAATTTCGGACCGTTATTAACAATCAAAGTTAAATCCAGCGCACCCGAACTCTTTAGCCCTGCAGCGCAGGAGGCAGCGGTAAAGCCATTTGGCAGTTTCATACCCCAAGGCCCATGCCTGTTAGCCCCAGGTTTTCGGGAAATCCGCAGATGATGTTGGCGTTTTGTATCGCCTGCCCGGCAGCGCCCTTAACCAAGTTATCGATAGCCACGCTTACAACTAGACGATTGGTGTGCTGATCGACCGCGACTTGCATCGCAACATAGTTGCTCCCAAGAACCGCCGAAGTTTGCGGCATCTGTCCAAGTGGCAGCACCCTTACGAATTCTTCGTCTTTATAAGCAGCGGAATAGATCTCATAGGCTTGCTGGGTCGTGATCACTTCATTAACTTTCATAGTGATCGTTGCCAGAATTCCGCGCGGCATTGGCGCAAGAATTGGAGTAAATGAGATCTTTGCGGCAATCCCCGTTGCGCGTGTGAGCGCTTCTTCGATTTCAGGAGTGTGCTGGTGGACTCCCCCGAATTTATAGGACGTCAGACTTCCCATAACTTCACTTGCTATCAAATTGATTTTCGCACTACGGCCTGCGCCTGTGGTACCGGATGCTGCAACAACTACAACATCGCTGATATCGGCAATCTTTGCTGCAGGTGCTGTACCAAGTGCTATAGCTGTTGCATAGCATCCCGGATTGGCAACCCTTGAAGACTTTGCAATTTTGGCTCGCGCCCCTGAGAGTTCTGGCGCTCCGTACGTCCATGTTCCGGCGTGTGTTCCACCGTAGTACTGGGCCCATTTGGCGCTATCTTCAAGTCGATAATCAGCACCAAGATCGACAATCTTTGCCTTTGGATTAAGCGATGCGATAACTGCCGCGCTTTCACCATGTGGCAGCGCAAGGAAAATTAGTTCGCAGCAATCAAAGTCGCTGGCGTTAAACGATGAGAATTTTTGACCAACATAAGAATTTAGCTGAGGGTGTACTGCAGTTATTGGCTCGCCGGCGTTGCTATGGGCTGTAACGCAGCAGACTTCAAACTCAGGATGTCCTGCTAACAAACGTAGGAGTTCTCCCCCTGCGTAACCACTAGCCCCGATAACACCGATTTTCATGGGATGAGATTAGCATAAATATGCAATAAAGCGCATATTTATGCAGTACGAAGAACGGCGCCAGTGGCCTTTTCGGCCGCTGATACTGCTGCTTCGCGCATCGCTGAAACCTCAGTCCCTGTGAGAGTGCGATCAGGTGCTCGGAAAGTCAGAGTGAAAGCGAGCGAAATCTTGCCATCGCCAATCTTGTCGTAGCGATCAAAGAGTGCGATGGACTCGAGTAGCTCCCCTGCACCGCTGCGCAAAGCCTTTTCGACATCGAGTGCTGTAACAGATTGATCAACAATAAGGGCTACGTCTTGCACTGCAGCAGGCATAGTGCCAACTCGAGTTGGCCGAACAATTTCGGAATTTGGGAGTGCGCTCAAACCGAC
>JBEBBQ010000009.1:0-12285 GCA_041158325.1 Actinomycetota bacterium
CGTGGTTCAGGATTTGCTGCAGCGACAACAATTACCAGTTGATCAATATTGGCGACGATGGTGCGCTCCATTTTTGCAGCGTCATCAACGGTTCTACTTAAACTATTGCGGCGAGGTGCAATAGAAACTATTCGCGCCAACGTTCCTTCAGTGCCTGACACATCTCCAACAAGATTTACCAAATCACCAACGACCACAGATTTTGGTCCCATTTCGCGCGCTTTCATCGCGGTAACAATTACACCGCCATCTGTAATACATGTTGTGCGACCGCGATCTACAGTTGTCACTAAGGCTTGAATTGCATCGGCGTGAGCTGGGCGATCTTTACTTCTCGGGCGGGTGCGCCGCGCGGGGCGGATACGCGCATCTGATTCATCAAATTCGCGCGGTGTCATGAGACCAAACTCTGCCAAAGCCCTGGAAAATCGGGCAAGGTCTTACGGGTAGTAGCAACGTTTTCAATTTCAACGCCAGGAATTACTAAACCAATAACTGCGCCAGCAGTAGCCAAGCGATGATCTTCGTAAGTATGAAATACACCGGCGTGCAAACCCTTACCCATTGCGCCATGAGGCGTTATATGGAGCGAAGTTTCATCTTCAACAACGTTGCCACCAAGTGAGTTAATTTCGCGGGTTAACGCGGCTAAACGATCGGTCTCGTGAAGACGCAAGTGTCCGATACCGCGTAAGTGAGAAGGTGAATCTGCCAACGCCGCTAACGCTGCAATTGCTGGAGTTAACTCGCCAACATCGTGTAAATCGATATCAATTCCTTGAATAGATTCGCCACCAGTAATTGTTAAGCCACCTTTATTTTTATCGTGGTCGCGCGTAATCGTTGCACCCATCGCAGTCAAGATATCGCGGAGCTGATCACCAGGTTGGGTAGTAACTTCTGGCCAATCTGCAATTGTGATTGAACCTCCACAGACCATGGCAATTGATAGAAATGGCGCAGCATTTGAAAGATCGGGCTCGATAACTAAATCTTGTCCTTGCAGAGCACCAGCAGAAACGCTCCAACTATTTGCTTCCTTATTAACTTCTACCTTTGCACCAAAGTCACGCAGCATCTGCACAGTCATATCGATATGTGGCATCGATGGAAGTGGTCCACCTTTATGCGTTGCCACAATTCCATCACGAGTACTTGGCGCAATTAAGAGTAGAGCTGATAAGAATTGACTTGATGCGCTGGCATCAATGGTTAGCGCACCGCCAGGAATTTCTCCTTTGCCTTTAACAACCATCGGCAAGCTATAACGACCGTCATGTTCTACTTCGATTCCAAGATCTTCTAGAGCTGCAATGACTGGACCAAGCGGGCGTTCGTAAGAACGTGGATCGCCATCAAATGAAATATCACCTTGCGCCAGCGCAGAAAGTGGCGGCAGAAAGCGCATAACGGTTCCGGCATTTCCAACATCAACCTTTGCAGGTCCGCGAAGTGATGCTGGCGTTACTTCCCAAGCTAAGTCACCATCTACCTGTACATCTTTAATTCCGACGCCCATTGCGCGAAGTCCTGCGACCATTAACTCGGTATCGCGTGAAATAAGTGGGCGCTTTAAAAGTGACGGAGTCTGGGCTTGCGCAGCGAGAATTAGCGCGCGGTTAGTCACCGATTTTGAACCCGGGATTACTACTCGCGCGCTGACTTTCTTATCTCCACGAAATGGAGCGGGCCAGAGCATAAGTAACAGTCTACTCTCTACCTATGTGCGGTCGTTATGCCAGAGCGCAGGAGATGGAAGAGATCATTGGGGAATTTGATCTCGATGGTTCGACCCTGGATGCATCTCTGCCGTTAAATTGGAATATCGCACCGACCAATGAGATTTACATTATTCGAGATACTCCAGATAAGCGTGTGTTGGATAGCGCATCCTGGGGAATCATCGCGCCTTGGCAGAAAAACTTTGCCGAAGCTCGCGCTTCACAATCACATGCCATCAATGCACGTAGCGAATCAATTCATGAGAAACCAACTTTTCGCCAAGCATTTCGCACCACTCGTTGTTTAATTCCGGCAACTGGTTATTACGAATGGGCAACTTCGCTTGGAAAGTACCCACCAAAACAACCTTTCTATATAACTTCAGCCGAAGCAAATAAATCTCTTTCGATCGCTGGAATCTGGAGTACTTGGAAGAACGAAAAGGGCGAAGAAATTCAATCCGCTGCAATTATTACCCGCGAAGCAGTTGGCGAATTAGCAACAATCCATAGCCGGATGCCGGTCTTTATGGAGCGCGCTAAATGGAGCGATTGGTTAGATCCAAAAAATCGTGAGATCGAAGATTTGATTGCGTTGATGCAGAACCCAGATCCAGCCGGCGGATTGGTAACTAGACCTGTTTCATCGCGGGTAAATCTGGTGGCAAATAACGGGCCAGAGTTAATTGATGAGATTGATCTGGGAGAGGCGCAAACGCTCTTTTAGAGCCTGCCCATAAAGAGCGAATTTAAGGAGTTTGGGATAGTGTGTAAGAGATGGCATCTAAAGATCTAGTCCTAGAAAGCGCTTCCGATCGCAACACTCGGTTCGAGCGCGATGCCATCGTGTTTATGGACCAGTTATATGCAGCAGCGCTTCGTTACACAAAGAACCCCGAAGATGCGCGCGATCTAGTTCAAGATACCTACTTAAAAGCCTTTAACTCCTTCCATCAATTCGAAGAAGGCACCAACTTACGCGCGTGGCTCTACCGCGTTCTAACAACTACATTTATTAACTCTTATCGCAAAGATCAACGCCGCCCGCAACTTGCAGCCGGCGAACTTGAAGATTGGCAGCTAGCAGAGGCGCAATCACACACTAGCGATCTTGGAAAATCTGCCGAAGTAGAAGCGCTAGAGAATTTGCCAGATAGCGATATCAAGCGCGCACTTCAAGAGATCCCCGAAGAATTTCGTATCGCCGTTTACTTAGCCGATGTTGAAGGTTTCTCTTATAAAGAGATCGCAGATATCGTCGATGTTCCTGCCGGCACTGTGATGTCACGTTTGCACCGAGGTCGCAAACTACTTCGCGAGAAGTTAGCTGACTATGCCAAAGAACTCGGTTACTCCACCGAAGGAAAATCCGGAAAGGGGGAGAAGTCATGAGCCACATCGAAGAGATTCCATGTATTGAAGTTCTCTCCTCCGTTGTCTTTATCATCGAAGGTGTAACTGAAGAAGCACGCAATCCGCAAGCGATTGAGTCACACCTAAATACTTGCTCTGCCTGCCGCGCCGAAGTAGAACACGAACAAGCGATGCACACTCTTTTGCAAGATGTGCTGCGCCGTTCTTGTGATGAGAAAGCCCCAGAAGATTTACATCGCAGTATCCATGAGCAGCTGCTTCGCCAAGTTCAAGGCGCAGGAGTTACTGAGGTTGTGACGCAATACAGCATGACTGAAATTTCAATTGAGATCGATGAATTCGGAAATGTTGAGCGCCGAGAGATTCAGATCGAGCAAACCCATGTTGAGCGCTATGAAGACAAGTGAAGAAGTAATTGGAGCAGTTGGTTTCTCGGTAATGACGGTGCGCCCTGGCGATACCTGTCTAGCAATGGGAATTTCGGATCTGCCAATTCTTGCGCCGGGCCATTTAATGAGCGTCATGGAGAGCGCATGTGTTGCAGCGCTGAGCGAGTATTTAGAAACTGGCGAGACAACGATCGTAGATAAATTTGATGTCTCGGTTATTGATTCAGTTGGAATTGGTTCGGAAATTCGTGGAACCGCGCGCTGTATTGAAATGGATGGCCGCACCATGATCTTTGAATGCGATATCTATGAAGGTGAACGCCATATCGCTTTCGCCATAATAGAAAGAACGGCGGTGGAGCGAGTATCTTTCCTCGCCCGCACCGCCGCGCAATCTTTAATTAAATCGGTAGAAAATTAGGCTTTCTTATTAGGCTTTTTTGGTGGCCCAAAAGATCTCAGCAATTTCATCGATCTTTGCGATCAACTTATCTGCAACTGCAATGTCTTGAGTTCCCTTTGTGCCGGCAGCTCCTGCCAACTTTGTCGCCTCGTTAAAGAGTGAGTGAAGTTGTGGGTATGCCTCAAAGTGTGGCGCCTTGAAGTAATCAGTCCAGAGAACCCAGAGGTGCTCTTTAACTTGATGCGAACGCTCTTCTTTGATTGCTACAGCACGTGAACGGAAATCTGCATCTGGGTTAGCTGCATACTTTTCCATGCATGCCTTAACAGAGAGCGCTTCGATCTTTGCCTGTGCTGGATCGTAAACGCCGCATGGCAGATCGCAGTGTGCGTGGACAGTTACCTTTGGTGTGAAGAACTTCTTCATTATTTTCTCCTTTTTACTCTTCTTTATTTCAAAACCTGTATGTGTGAGACTACCGCCCATGGGCATCTTTGGCATCTTCGGGCGAGTAATCGTCGAAGGCACTTCAATGCAGCCCACCTATAACCCACTCGATTGGCTCCTTGTTCACTATGGCTTCTTCGGCAAGAAATTCCTATTTCTGCGGTTAGGCGATGTGGTGGTTATTGAGCGCGAAACTCAGCCCGGAGTCTTTTATGTAAAGCGGATCGCAGAGATAGCTCTCGATAATGATGGCAAGAAGAGTTACTACGTTCTCAGCGATAACGAAGCGGGAACAGATTCTCGCAAATGGGGTTACTTAAGCGAAGCTGAAATCATCGGAAACGTAATTACGCGAATTAAGAGAAATTAACGCGTAAATGCTTCATACATCAACGCTTTAGCCTCTTCTTCGTGCAAGTGGTGGTTACCAGTTGCAGGTGAAGCGGACGCGCGACGTGAAATTCTGCGAAGTACGCGTCCATCAACTGCAGTTCCACCGATTGCTTCAGTGGTGCTTAGCGCAATATGTGGCCATGGACCTTGGTTGGCAGGTTCATCTTGTACCCAGAGCAAATTAGCGTTTGGATGCTTCTTGGCTTCAACTTCCATCTGTGCAACAGGAAGTGGATACAAACGCTCAACGCGAACAATTGCAGTGCTAGTGTCATTTAACTTGGCACGCTCTGCAACTAGATCGTGGTAAATCTTTCCTGAGCAATAGATCAAGCGAGATGCATTATTTACGGTCGAATCACCAATAACTGGCAAGAATGTTCCGGAAGTGAAATCACTCATTGATGAAGCAGCTGCGCGCAGACGAAGCATCGACTTCGGTGTGAAGACAACCATTGGACGGCGCTTTGGATTTGCTGCGTGGAAACGCAACAAGTGGAAGTAAGAAGCCGGAGTTGATGGCTGTGCGATCGTCATATTCTTTTCTGCAGCAAGTGATAAGAAGCGTTCAATGCGCGCAGATGAGTGATCTGGGCCTTGACCTTCATATCCATGAGGCAGGAGAAGTACGACTGAAGAACGCTCGCCCCACTTTTGCAGCGCTGAAGAAATGAATTCATCGATAACTGTTTGTGCACCGTTGGCGAAGTCACCGAACTGACCTTCCCAAAGAACTAGCGCTTCTGGACGCGCTACGGAATACCCGTATTCAAAGCCCATGGCAGCGTATTCAGAGAGGAGCGAATCAACTACAAAGAACTGGTTTTGATCTGAGATCAATGAGCCAAGTGGAGTCCAGTCAGAACCATTCTCTTTATCAACAACTACTGCGTGACGGTTGCTAAAGGTTCCGCGACGTGAATCTTGTCCCGCAAGGCGAACTGGACGACCTTCCTTAAGTAGTGAACCAAAGGCGAGCATTTCACCGGTAGACCAGTCGATAGTTCCATCGTTAATTGATTCGGCGCGCTTTTGTAGCTGCGGAAGCATCTTCGGATGGATATGGAAACCTTCTGGGATCGCTAGTTGCGTTGCGGCAATCTCGCGAACTAATTCTTCGGAGATAAATGTTGGAACATCTTCAGCATTTGGAACAACTGGTGGCTGGAAGTTTGGATCGTGCTCTTCTTCATAATTTGCTACAGATGCATAAACTTCTTCAAGCTGTGTCTGGTAATCGCGTGCCAAAGCATCGGCTTCTTCTGGAGTGATATCTCCACGGCCGATCAGTGATTCGGTATACAAGGTACGTGTTGAGCGCTTGGCATCAATTAACTTGTACATCATCGGTTGCGTGAAGCTTGGCTCATCGCCTTCATTGTGGCCACGACGACGATAGCAAACCATGTCGATGACTACATCTTTATTAAATGCCTGGCGATATTCAAAGGCTAAACGAGCTACGCGAACACAAGCTTCTGGGTCATCGCCATTTACATGGAAGACCGGAGCTTCAATTACCTTGGCAACATCTGTTGAGTAACGTGAAGAACGAGAAGCGTGTGGTGAAGTTGTAAAGCCCACCTGGTTATTTACAACGATATGAACTGTTCCGCCGGTGCGGTAGCCCTTGAGTTGAGATAGTTGCAGAGTTTCAAAGTTAACGCCCTGGCCTGCAAATGATGCATCTCCATGGAGCAAGATAGGTAGAACTGAGTAAATATCTTTGATATTTAACTTATCTTGCTTTGCGCGAACAATGCCTTCTAGTACTGGGTTTACCGCTTCAAGGTGTGAAGGGTTGGCAGCGAGATAAATCTTGGTCTGCGCGCCAGATTCTGCGGTGAATACGCCTTCCGTACCCAAGTGGTACTTAACATCGCCCGAACCGTGAACTTCATTCTCTTTGTAATGGCCTTGGAACTCTTGGAAGATTTGTCCGTAAGACTTGCCAGCGATATTTGCCAAAACATTTAGACGGCCGCGGTGAGGCATACCGATACAGACTTCATCCAAACCTTTTTCAGCAGCAGATGAGATAACGGCATCAAGAATAGGAATGACTGATTCGCCACCTTCAAGTGAGAAGCGCTTCTGGCCGACGAACTTAGTCTGCAAGAAAGTTTCAAATGCTTCTGCGCTATTTAACTTACGAAGAATACGAATCTGTTCTTCGCGCGCTGGCTTAGTGAAACCAACTTCAACGTGTTCTTGGATCCAGCGGCGCTCCTCTGGATTTGAAATATACATATATTCCACGCCAACTGAGCGGCAGTATGAATCGCGCAGAATTCCCAGAATCTTGCGCAGCTTCATAAACTTCTCGCCACCAAAGCCACCGGTTGCAAATTCACGATCGAGATCCCACAAGGTAAGTCCGTGAGTTACAACATCAAGATCTGGATGTGAACGCTGTACATACTTAAGCGGATCGGTATCTGCCATCAAGTGGCCGTAGGTGCGGTAAGCCTGAATTAACTGCTGAACGCGCGCGGTCTTGTTGATCTCTTCGTCTTTAGAGAATTCAAAGTCGGATGCCCAACGAATTGGCTCGTAAGGAATACGAAGTGCTGCAAAAATTTCATCGTAGAAGTTTTCGGCACCGAGCAAGATTTCGTGGATGCGACGTAGGAAATCACCTGACTGTGCACCTTGAATAACGCGGTGATCGTAAGTACTTGTAAGAGTAATTACCTTGCTAATCGCCATGCGGGCCAAGGTCTCTTCACTTGCACCTTGGAATTCGGCTGGGTAATCCATTGCGCCAACGCCAACGATTAAGCCTTGTCCCTGCACCAAACGTGGCACTGAGTGAACTGTGCCGATGGTGCCTGGGTTAGTTAGCGAAACAGTTGTTCCTGCGTAATCTTCAACAGTTAGCGTGCCGGCACGGGCCTTCTTAACAATCTCTTCATAGGCGACCCAGAACTGACCGAAATCTAAAGCTTCGCAACCCTTAATAGATGGAACAAGAAGCTGACGAGATCCATCTGGTTTTGCCAAGTCGATTGCAATACCAAGGTTGATATGTTCTGGCTTGCCAAGTGCAGGCTTGCCATCTACTTCACCATAGAAGGTGTTCATCTCTGGCATCGCTCGAAGCGCCTTGATCATTGCGTAAGCGATGATGTGAGTAAATGAAACTTTTCCACCGCGTGTGCGCTTTAGGTGATTTGTAATAACGGTGCGGTTATCAATCATCAACTTGGCTGGAATTGCACGAACACTTGTTGCAGTTGGAACTGTTAGCGATGCTTCCATTGATGCAACAACGCGACCAGCAACTCCACGAAGTGGTTCCATCGTTGCAGCGCTAGGTGTTGCTAAAACTGGTGCGGGTTTAACCGGCGCTTGTGCTGGTGCAGGAGTTGAAACAACTGGAGCTGGTGTTGAAACCACAGGCGCTGCTGCAACTGGTGCAGCAAGAGTGGATGGCGCTGGCGTTAAAACTTGTGATGTTGCTTTTGGAATTGGTGGTGTGCCAGCTTTTGGCGCATCTGATTTTGCTGCAATTGTTGCTGGCGCTGCTGTTCCTGCGGCTGGGTTATAGGTTTTAAAGAATTCAATCCATGAAGGTTCGACGGAAGTTGGATCGGCTTGGTAACGCTCGTACATCTCTTCGACGAGCCAATCATTGGCTCCGAAATCTGCCGACACTGGCAACTCCTTCTTGCTCTAAATTAGTTACTAAAGCAGGCTAAGACTATCGGCTGAGCCGAGCCTGAATAAATCCCGTTTCGCCAACCCTGAGCGCGATATTGACCACAGCGCAGTCTCGGCGCGACATATCGACCGCGCATTGGCAGAGTTGGCGCATGAACTCAGCGCCCCTAGCCTCATCGCGACCACTGGCCATTATTAGTGGCGGCAGCCGCGGGCTCGGCTTTGAAAGCGCGCGTGGATTGGCAGCGCGCGGTTATGACTTGGCTCTGATCGCTAAAGATCCAGCGCGTTTGAATTCAGCGAGAGAACAACTCCTTACCGAATTCTCCTCAACGCAAACCGGCTTTACCATTTCAACTCACGCCGCTGATTTAGAGAGCCAAGAGATTACTCGCCAGGTTGCGCAAGAGATGATCGCTTCGCTGCCAACTCCAAAGGTAATGGTGTTAGCACATGGAGTTATGAGCGAGAAGATGTCAAAGACTTTGCGAACAACAGATGCCGAATGGAATCGCGTTATGGCGATTAACTTGGATTCGGTTTTCACTTTAGTAAATGTGATTGCACCGGCGATGGCCGATGCGCGCGATGGAAGGCTAGTTATCTACTCAGCATGTTTAGGTCGCATGTCGGGGCCTGGAAATGCTGGGGGACTTGCACCGTATCGAATTAGTAAAGCTGGAGTAAACGCACTCGTAAGAAACTTGGCGCATGAAACAGGGCTTGGCGCTCGCGGTTTCTATGTTGATGCAATCTGTCCAAACCATTCGCGCACAGATATGGGCGGAGCTGATGCACCGCGTAGTGCAGAAGAAGGTGCCGAGACTGCTATCTGGTTGGCAACTGCAGATATTTCAGAACGTGGAACAGATCAAGTAACTGGTCTACTTTGGGAAGATCGCAAGATCGTTCCCTTTTAATTATTTTTTTTCGGGAATTATCGTTACCGCAAAATAGAGCACCGGGATTGCCAGTAATAACAATGGAATGGCACCGATTAAGAAGCCACCTTCGAATTGATATTTAACAACGCCTAAAACAATTAAGTTTGCAAAGACTGCTGGCCCACGGCCCCAATTCTTTTTCTGCGCAAATGCGCGACCACATGCCAGAAGTCCGATGCCACCTGCCAATGAGAAGAGCAGCACTCCTGCCAGTGGCGGGATCTCGCGATCTTCATGGGTAATTCCCATGACTCCAACCCAGACGCCTAGGGCTAACACGACTGCACCTTCTATATAGAGAAGGGTTGACGCGATAGAGCGCTTACGCGCTTGCTTGGCAGGATCGGAGTTCATAAGTGGGAAGGGTAGCGCATGGTCTTTTCGCATGACGGTTTACGTGATTCGTTAACGCGTGTAGCTGCGCCACCTTTCTTCTATGAGAGTTTAAAAAGAGAGATCTCACTTTCCGAGCGAAGCGAAAGCACGATAACTGCCGTTACCTTCAAATTGATTTCAGAGCAAGCAATCTATGACTATCCATTAATTGCCTTCACTGAAATTGCTGGAAGAGCCCTCCGCTTAGAAGATCACATAGCGCGTATGGGCACAAATAACTTTGTCGTACTAATTACTGGGGATAACTATGTAGCCGAACAAGTCTGTGCGCGGATAGCTTCACAGTGGACTTTGGAAGGCATACCTGGCATTTTCCTTCATTACGCATGGGTATCTCATGAAGCAGGCGAGAGCGCCCTTGATTTACTAAACCGCCTTGATGGCCAGACTTTGAAAACGAATTCCTTCTAATTTATCCACAGGTTGGAATTGAAACCGCTGTAACAAATTATCTAGTCCTATCTTCGCGCCATGGAAATGGATGTCGCCTTTGGGCCGATAGCAGAGTTCATTTCTGATAAAACAATTGAAGAAATCTGGATTAACTCACCTCAGAGAATTTTCATCGCTCGGGCAGGAAAAAGTGAGCTAACAAATTTAATTCTCTCGGCTGAAGAAGTCTCTCAACTCGTAGATCGCCTACTTATTTGGAGCGGTAGACGACTTGATTTATCGCACCCATTCGTTGATGCACGTCTTCCCGATGGGAGTCGTCTGCATGTGGTTATCCCAGAAATTACCGCTGAACACTGGACGGTTAACATCAGAAAACATTTAATGCGCCACCTATCTTTACAAGATTTAGCAGAACACGGAGCCTTAAACGATTCCATGGCGGTTGCTTTAACCAATTCTGTTCGCGCTGGTTTAAACATCTTGGTGAGCGGAGGTACGCAATCGGGCAAGACAACAATGCTCAATGCGCTTGTTTCTGCCACGCCTCTTAACGAGCGAGTAATCACAATTGAGGAAGTCTTTGAGTTAAAGCCGATTCTGCCTGACCTTGTGGCAATGCAGACTCGTGGAGAAAATCTCCAAGGAAAAGGGGAAATTCCGCTTAGAAAACTAATTAAGGAAGCGCTGCGAATGCGACCTTCGCGCATAGTAATTGGAGAAGTGCGCGAAGCTGAAGCGCTAGATCTTTTGATTGCTCTCAATTCTGGGCTTGCTGGAATGGGAACTCTTCACGCCAATTCAGCACGTGATGCGATTACAAAGCTACAAACTTTGCCCCTCTTGGCTGGTGAGAACATTTCTCACAAATTCATTGCCCCAACAGTGGCATCTGCTATTGATCTAGTTGTTCAAGTTGGTATTGCTCGCGACGGAATGCGAAGAATTCAAGAGATCGCTGCAGTTACTGGACGCTTTGAAAATGATCGCGCCGAAATCGAAACTCTGTGGAAATGGAATGGTGCCAATCACATCCGGGGAGTAGGCGCTATCGGTAACGAAGAGAAATTTTCTGCTGCTGGCATTCCGCTTGCCGATTGGTGGGGTAAAGATGGATAGATCGAAGATGCTTCGGCCAAGAGATATCTCGCCCGCGCTTCATAAAACTCAATATCTCAAAGTCGCAATTTCTTTTGTAGCGGCGTTTTTTGCAGTTTATCTACTTTCCTCATCCCTGGTAATCGCTTTAATCTTTGGTTTTTTGCTTTCCGTAATTGCATACTTAATTTCAAGGAAGAAATCTCATAAAGATGCTGCCGCAGTAAACGCTGCTTGGCCGGAGGTAATTGATCACTTAGTGAGTGGCATCCAGTCAGGCCTATCGATCACAGAATCTCTAATTGGGCTAACGACAAGAGGTCCAGTAATTCTGCGCCCTTACTTTGCAGAGTTTGAGATGAAGATGCGCTTGGACGGAGATTTCAATATAGCAATCTCGGATCTGAAGCAAAGATGTGGTCAACATAGCAGCGATCAAATCTTTGAGGCGATTGCAATTTCTAAAACATTAGGCGGATCGGAACTACTAAACATTCTGCGAACGGTAGGTACATTTCTTCGCCAAGACTTGGCGTTGAGACGAGAAATTGAAGTCAAGCACGGTTGGATAAAAAACTCTGCTCATCTCTCTGCCGCGGCGCCTTGGTTACTTCTACTTCTCCTATCAACTCAACCAGCAACCTCGCGCGCATTTTCTACACCTACGGGTGTACTTATTCTTCTTCTCGGTCTAGCAATGACCGCTATCGCATATATATGGATGAACCGTTTGGGTCGCCTACCAGAGCTACCGCGCGTCTTTGGTGGAGTATGAAATATTCAGTTGGAATCCCTGTTTTATTTGCGGCCTTGGGATCGTTCATTTTGATTCTTAATTCGAGCCCAAGAGTTGCGCTAAGAAATCAGATATCAAATTCAAAGGATCGAGGATCGGTTCAAAATCGACTTCGTGAAATTGGGAAAGACTCTCCAGAAAGTTTTCTGGAATTTAGAAGTAAGCAACTTGGAAACTCTGCTCTTGTTGGTGCAGCGTTAACCCTGGTCTTGATCCTGGCAGGCAAGTCACCCGCATCTATATCGCTGCTGGGCTCTCTTGCAGCAAT
>JBEBBQ010000010.1:0-3039 GCA_041158325.1 Actinomycetota bacterium
GATCGCAGCAGCAGCGAGATCGGCATTGACGTTAAGGCCACCCTTGAAGTTTTCATCGGTGGCAATTGGAGAAATCACCGGCACTTGACCTTCATTAAGGACGCTATTGATGGCTTGAGGATCTACCGCGGTAATGACACCGACTAGACCTAAATCGGCTGGTGAGCCATCAACTAGTTTTCGAAGTGGTTGCGCGATCAGAGATTGGCTGGCGCGACCTGATAGCGCTACTGCGTTGACCCCTGCGCTTTGAAGTGAATTAACCACTTCTGGACCAACCTCGTTAGACAATACTCTTTCAACGACTTCAAAAATTTCCGGGGTGGTAACGCGAAAACCCCCAACAAATTCTGAGGCGATAGCTGCATCTTTAAGAGCATTATCAATCTGAGGTCCACCACCGTGAACTACCACTAGCTTCACCCCACTTTGCTGCGCTGCCGCGATTGCTTTAGCAAAATCCCCATTCTCATCCTTCATGGCGTGGCCACCAAATTTCACGACGATCATGTGGCGTAGGCCGAGTTCTCATGAACATAGTCATGGGAAAGATCATTGGTGAAGACAGTTGCGTTACTTGAACCGACCTTGAGATCGACTTCAATCGTGACTAAACGATTTTCAAACGAGACTTTGTTTCGATCCTCGAAAGGTGCGCTCGACTTAGCGACTTTGACTCCATTAAGAGTGACATCAATATCTAGTGGATTTAAGTGTGCTCGTGCAGTACCGACTGCCGCCAAGACACGACCCCAGTTGGGATCTCCACCGAAGATTGCACATTTCAACAGATTGTTACGCGCACATGCTCGAGCAACTTCTACAGCATCGCTTTCAGTAGCGGCGTTCTTTACCTCGATCGCCACAGTCTTTGTTGATCCTTCGGCATCTGCGATGAGCTGTTGTGACAAAGAACCGCAGACCTCCATCAGCGCACTCTCTAGTTCAGACTCGTTTGGGGCAAATCCGCTGGAACCAGAACCCATCAGCAACACGGTGTCGTTAGTCGATGTGCAACCATCAGAATCGATTCGGTTGTAGGTGCGATCGCAGACTCTTTGAAATATCTCTTGTGCGCTATCTGGCAAAACAGCATCTGTCATCACAACCGAAAGCATCGTTGCCAGCGCGGGTGCAAGCATCCCGGCCCCTTTGGCCACTCCGGACACCTCGAAGTGATCGTTCTTAAAATTTGCAATCTTGGAAACACTATCGGTTGTCATGATCGCACTTGCTACATCTTGCAACGAATCGGTCGAGAGCGCTTTAGAAATTTGATCTACGCCAGAAATGATCTTCTGCATTGGCAGTGGCTCACCGATTAAACCCGTTGAGCAGACAACTACTTCTCCAGATGAAATGCCAAGCACTTCACCAACGTGTTCTGCAGTTCTATGGGTGTCAGCAAAGCCTTGTGGTCCAGTGCAGGCGTTAGCGCCTCCCGAATTAAGAATGGCCGCGCGAACAATCTTCTCTTTTGTTACTTGTTTACTCCAGATAACCGGGGCTGCAACAACTTGGTTTGATGTGTAAACCGCCGCGGCATCAAATTTGGGGCCGTTATTTACAATCAGCGTTAAATCCAGCGCGCCCGAACTCTTTAGCCCTGCCGCACATGAGGCAGCGGTAAAGCCGTTAGGCAGTTTCATACCCCAAGACCCATACCTGTTAGACCAAGGTTTTCGGGAAGTCCGCAGATGATGTTGGCGTTTTGTATCGCCTGCCCGGCAGCGCCCTTAACTAAGTTATCGATGGCCACGCTTACAACTAAACGATTGGTGTGCTGATCCACCGCAACTTGCATCGCAACATAGTTACTTCCAAGAACCGAAGAAGTTTGCGGCATCTGTCCAAGTGGCAGCACCCTTACGAATTCTTCGTTTTTATAAGCAGCGGAATAGATCTCATGGGCTTGCTCGGTCGTGATCACTTCATTTACTTTCATAGTGATCGTTGCCAGAATTCCGCGCGGCATTGGCGCAAGAATTGGAGTAAATGAGATCTTTGCTGCAGTGCCCGTTGAACGTGTGAGCGCTTCTTCGATTTCAGGAGTGTGTTGGTGGACTCCCCCGAATTTATAGGACGTCAAACTTCCCATAACCTCGCTAGCAATCAGATTAATCTTTGCGCTACGACCTGCTCCAGTAGTACCGGAAGCGGCTACTACAACTACATCGCTAATATCGGCAATCTTTGCTGCAGGTACCGTGCCGAGCGCTATCGCAGTTGCATAGCAACCTGGATTGGCCACTCTTGTCGCCTTAGCGATTGCAGAACGAGCACCAGGGAGTTCCGGTGCACCATAGGTCCATGTACCAGCGTGAGTTCCACCGTAATACTTTTCCCACTTAGCACCATCTTCTAAACGATAGTCAGCTCCGAGATCAACAATCTTCGCTTTCGGATTAAGTGATGCGATAACTGCTGCGCTTTCACCATGTGGCAGCGCTAGGAAAATTACCTCGCAACGCTCGAAGTCGCTGGAGTTAAACGATGAGAATTTTTGACCGGCAAAAGAATTTAGCTGAGGGTGTACTGCAGTTATTGGCTCGCCGGCGTTGCTATGGGCGGTGATACAACAGACTTCAAACTCAGGGTGTCCTGCTAACAAACGCAGCAGTTCTCCCCCTGCGTAGCCACTGGCTCCGATTACGCCGATTTTCATGGGGTGAGATTAGCATAAATATGCAATTAAGCGCATATTTATGCAGTACGAAGAACGGCGCCGGTAGCCTTTTCTGCGGCAGCTACCGCTGCTTCACGCATTTCTGATACCTCAGCCCCAGTAAGGGTGCGATCAGGTGCACGGAAAGTTAGGGTGAAAGCCAGAGAGACTTTGCCATCGCCAATTTTGTCGTAGCGATCAAAGAGTGCGATGGACTCGAGAAGATCCCCTGCTCCGCTGCGCAAAGCCTTTCCGACATCGAGTGCTGTAACAGATTGATCAACAATAAGGGCTACGTCTTGCACTGCAGCAGGCATAGTGCCAACTCGAGTTGGCCGAACAATTTCGGAATTTGGGAGTGCGCTCAAACCGAC
>JBEBBQ010000011.1:0-3277 GCA_041158325.1 Actinomycetota bacterium
CTTCTTCGTAATTTACATAGAGCCCGAGGTGGCTTTCATCTTCACGTAGTTCAAGGCGTGCGTTTGGCATATTGGCAGCAAGCCATTCTCCGTGCTGTTTCGGCACGTTCTTATCGAGTCCAGCCTGCCAAATAACGGTTGGAACCTTTACATCGCGTGGATCAAATCCCCAAGGCTTTAAATATGAGCTGTAATCGTCAGCAACCCAATCCCAACCTGCTTGCATAGTAAATGCACACGAATCGAGAGTGACTTTCCAAGTTGGTTTCGACGAAGCCAACTTATCTCGCTCGCTTAGTTCGGTACCGGTAATGGTTTCTCCAAGATCTCCGTCAGTCCACTTCTGGAAGCGCTTAATCAGCAAGTTAATATCTTTTAGCGCATCTGCATATTCATCTAAATCTGCTTGCTGCATTCCCGTGTAGAACTCTTGACCAAGTTCGTTGTACGGCGCCAAACTTCCCATCGTTACAACACCAACAGAGCGCGGATCTAGCCCTGTCGCAATCGCATGCTGGCCTCCACCTGAGAGCCCCATATTCACGAACTTATTTATTCCAAGGTTTGTCGCTAGCTCGGCCACATCGTTTGCTACATCGATGGTGATTCGCCCTGGCTTTGGAGAGCTATTCGCATAACCGCTTCGGCCGATAGAGAGTGCGAATAGGTTCTTTGATTCAAAGTAATCAAGCCAGGTTTGCCAACCGGTAATGTCTTGCGTTGTTCCAGCGTGCAGAATTATCGCTGAATCCGATTGAAGTCCATTAGTTAGGTACTCGAGATTGCGTCCATCTGAGAGCGTGAAGTTTTGGCGGGCTAAATTCATCTCAAAAGCGTATCTGCAAGTTGGATCAATGTAGATAGTTGCGGAAATACCGCCTGCGGGAGATAAACCTAAGTGGGTTGTGAGGGACTCGTATCCAAACCTTCAAACCATCCCATTTAACCCATTTTGCAGATATATCCGCTCTTGGCTCATCTCCCATATTAAGGGTTTTGGCAGACAAATCCAAGCCAAATAAATGTCCTCCATGAAAATTTGGGTTCAAATAGACTATTGAGATGACTACTCAAAAAATAGGAATTGTCGCCTTTAATCAGGCAGAAGTCCTTGATGTTATGGGTCCTTTTGAAGTCTTCTCTGTTGCGGGTCGTTTAAGTACCCCAGCCAAATTTCAAGTAAGCCTGATAGCAGATAATGAAACCAAGGCAGTAAATCTAAGGCACAACCTAAACATTCAAACCAACTATTCAATATTTGAAAACCCAGAAGTAGATTTGATCGTGGTTGCGGGCGGCCTAACCCAAGATGCCGAAAAAAATAGGGATTTACTAAGTTGGCTTAAGTTAAGTCACGAGTCAGGAAAAGTCATTGCCTCAATTTGTACTGGAGCATTTATTCTTGCTGAAGCAGGCATTCTCACTTCTGGTGATGTAACCACCCACTGGGAAGATCAGGAAGAACTAAGCCGCAGATTTCCAAATCTCCAAGTTATTTCAGATAAGAGATGGATTAGAAATAGCCATGCGTTCACTTCTGGTGGAATTAGTGCAGGTATAGATTTGAGCCTTCATCTCGTTGAGATTCTTTCTTCAAGAGATCATGCAATTAAGACTGCAAAGCAGATGGAATACAGATGGGAAGAATAAAACTCTAGTCGCATATTCAGATACTTTCACAATTGCTCCTATTCAATAAGGAGCCAAGAAGGTTTGAAATTTGGATACAAAGGTTTGGCAGATATATCCAATATCTAGAACACAGATCCACATCCAAGGTTTGGATATAGAACTTGGATTTACCTATAAAAGTGGGTTGTGAGGGACTCGAACCCCCGACCCGGTGATTAAGAGTCACCTGCTCTACCAACTGAGCTAACAACCCATTCAAACGGTCGAATGTTTGAATGCAGAGCAGACCCTATCAGGGCTGCGCACCTTGTCTAACACGCGGCATAAGGCGAAGATGGTGACATGAGTCGCTGGCAGATCCGCATTGCAACCCTTTTGATTTTGGGCGTAGCGATGGGTCAAGCACCACTTGAGGCTTCGACAAAGACCGCGGAAGCGGTATTGGAAACCTTGGCGGTTAAAGGTAGGGCGCCTAAGACGGGTTACGAGCGATCACAATTTGGGCCAGTATGGTCTGATGTTGATCGCAACGGCTGCGATACCCGCAATGACATCTTGTATCGCGATCTAACTTCGATAATTTATAAAGATGGCACCAAGGAGTGCGTTGTTCTTTCAGGTATTTTGATCGATCCATATTCAGGGGAGAAGATCGCATTCGAACGCGGTGTTCGATCCAGCATGGATGTGCAGATCGACCACATTGTGGCGCTATCGAATGCTTGGCAGACCGGCGCCTTCAAGTTGAGTTACGAAAAACGTCGCGAATTTGCCAATGATCCTATAAATCTAGTGGCGGTTAAGGGGCGCTTGAATTCACAGAAGGGCGATGGTGATGCGGCAACCTGGCTTCCGCCACTTAAGAGTGTTCGCTGCGCTTATGTGGCACAGCAGATCGTCGTAAAGGCAAAGTACGGACTTTGGGTTACCCCGCCTGAAAAAGCAGCGATGCAATCTTTACTGGCAAAGTGCCCAGGATTTAAAGCCCCGACAAATTAAATTGGGTTATTTGTGGCCATCTGTGTAACGCTTATATGAGGCGTTAATTTCTAGTTCTGCCTCATCGTGACCGACCCACTCGCCACCTTGTACTGATTTTCCTGGCTCAAGGGTTTTGTAGACTTCAAAGAAGTGTTTGATTTCAGAGAGTTCATAAGCTGGAACATCGTTTAGATCTTGTAGGTAGGACTTACGAACATCGCCAGCAGCAACACAAAGCAATTTGTCATCTCCGCCTGCTTCATCAGTCATGTTTAGCATTCCGATTACGCGACATGAAACAACGCAGCCTGGAAAAGTTGGCTCATCAAGCATTACCAAAGCATCAAGCGGGTCGCCATCTTGCGACAGAGTGTTCTTGACGTAGCCATAGTCATATGGATAACGAGTTGAAGTAAAGAGCATGCGGTCTAAGCGAATCTCACCGGTTACGTGATCCACCTCGTACTTATTTCGAGATCCCGCGGGGATTTCAATGATTACATCAAAGATCATAATTGCCGCTCTCGTTAGGTTATTAAATTAAAAATGAAAAACTTGGGGTGAGCGACGGGGCTCGAACCCGCGACATCTCGGACCACAACCGAGTGCTCTACCAGCTGAGCTACGCCCACCATGTGCTGATTGAATGCTTATCTTACCCGCT
>JBEBBQ010000012.1:0-24143 GCA_041158325.1 Actinomycetota bacterium
AAGCAGATTTTCCATTTAGCGGTTCGCACTGGAGTCCAATTGAAGGAGATTGGGCCTCATCTCTGAACAAAGATCAATATTGCGCTTATGTGGAGAGAATTCGAGAAGCAATTTCAGATGGGTGGGTTTATCAAGTTAATGCCTGCCGTCAATTAAAGGTCGAATCAGACAGAGATGAACTTGCTTCACTCTTCGGCAAACTACTGACCGAAAACCCAGCGCCGCATGCCGCCTATTTCTCAACTCCACAATTGAAAATCGCCTCGGCTTCTCCCGAGTTATTCATTTCCCGAGACGGTTCGGGATTGAAAACTTCGCCAATTAAAGGAACGCAAAGCCTTAGTGAGCTGGGATTTGGTAATAAAGATCAATCTGAAAATGTGATGATCGTTGATCTTATGAGAAATGATCTTGGACGAATTTGTAAACCTGGCTCTGTTGATGTTTCACAACTTCTACGAAGCGAAGACCATCCTGGATTACGGCATTTAGTCTCCGATGTCGTCGGTCAACTAAAGGATGACATGTCATGGAAAGAGATCTTTGAAGCTCTACTTCCAGCGGGATCAATTAGTGGAGCGCCAAAGAGCTCTGCGCTCTCGGTGATCGCAGAGAACGAAGAGATTAGACGTGGTCCGTACTGCGGAATTCTTGGTTGGGTCGAAGGAGATAGATGTGAACTTTCAGTTGCGATTCGAATCTTCTGGCAGGAAAACGATGGGTTTTTAAAATTTGGTACAGGAGCTGGAATAACCTACGGAAGCGATCCAGTTTCAGAATGGGACGAAACAGAGTTAAAGGCCAAGCGGCTAATTTCAATCGCGGGAGGATCGATCAAATGAAGATCTGGCTCAACGATCGAATCTGTGATTCCCAAGAAATTGAAATGGACTCTGATGGCTGGCCGGTAGGCAGCGGTGTTTTCGAAACTATCCGAACCGAAAATGGAGGAGTTTTCGAATTAGCGCGCCATATGCGCCGCGCAGCAAATGCAGCAAGAAAGTTTGAGATCAAATTACCCAGCGAAGATCAGATAAGAGTTGCAATAGTGGCTCTACTTGCAGAAGAACCTCATCAGCTCGGAAGATTGAGGTTACTTTTCTCAAAGGGATGGTTTGTGGTGGTACACCAGAGTTATGTTGAGATCTTAGAGCCGGCGAAACTTACGGTTATCGACGAAAGCAGATTCATCGATCCAATCGCGTTTAAAACCTTTCCGTATAGCCACCGCACCGGTTTGCTGCAGTTAGCGCAGAGAGATGGTTTCGACGAGATCATCTGCGTAAATGAATTAGGTGAGATAACTGAAGGTGCGGTTTCAAATTTTCTTTTCCGAATTGATGGAAAATGGATAACCACCCCACTTAGCGCGGGAGTTTTGCCAGGAGTACAGCGGGCCATAGTTATCGAAAGATGCGGGGTTACCGTTCACTCATTGACACGTAATGACATGGAACGTGTGGAGTCAGCGATTGTTATCTCGAGTCTAAAGATTGGTCTTGCCGTTGCAACTATTGATAACCGCGAACTAGTGATCGATGCCCAATGCCTATCTTTGATCGAGAAAATACGCGCCCAGACGCATTCTCATTCGGTAGGCTAGGAACATGTCCCAGCTCTCGATCACCGTAGATGGTCGCGCCGTAAGCGTTGCAGATGACCAACGTCCGACCCATCTCTTCGCCGAAAACAAAGAGATAGTCGTCTGCAAGATAAATGGTGAGCTAAAAGATCTTTGGACTGATCTCAAAGACGGTGACGTTGTCGAAGGAGTTTCAATCTCCTCCCCAGATGGTTTATCAGTACTGCGTCACTCAACTGCTCACGTCATGGCGCAAGCGGTTCAGCAAGTCTTTTCGCAAACTCGCCTCGGAATCGGACCGCCGATCACAGATGGTTTTTATTACGACTTCGATCCAGAGCGTCCGTTTAATCCGGAAGATTTAGAGAAAATAGAAAGCGCGATGCGCAAAATCGTAAAAGATGGTCAACGTTTTCGCCGTCGCGTTACAAACGAAGCAGATGCACTTAAAGAGTTAGCGCACGAGCCATATAAATGTGAATTAATCGGGATCAAATCTGGTGCCGGCGAAGAAGCCAGCGTTGAGGTCGGGGGAGCAGAGCTCACCATTTATGACAATTTAGGTCGCGATGGACAACCGGTTTGGTCTGATCTCTGCAGAGGACCGCATCTTCCATCAACAAAACACATCCCTGCATTTAAGTTGATGCGTAGCGCTGCGGCATATTGGCGAGGATCAGAGAAGAATCCGATGCTGCAACGCATCTACGGAACAGCCTGGCCATCTCAAGAAGAGTTAACTTCTTACTTAGAACTTCTAGCAGAGGCAGAAAAGCGTGATCACCGCCGACTCGGCACCGAGTTAGATCTTTTCTCATTTCCCGAAGAAATTGGATCAGGCCTTGCCGTCTTTCATCCTAAGGGCGGAATTGTTCGTCGCGCTATGGAAGATTATTCGCGTAAACGCCATGAAGATGAAGGTTACGAGTTCGTATACTCACCACATCTAACTAAGGCTGCGCTCTTTGAAAAGTCTGGCCACTTGCAGTGGTACTCAGAAGGTATGTATCCACCGATGGTGATGGATGAAGAGCTACACGCTGACGGAACTATCAAACGCGCTGGGCAGCAGTACTACATGAAGCCGATGAACTGCCCTTTCCACAATTTAATTTTTGCATCACGTGGCCGCTCTTATCGCGAACTCCCGATACGCCTCTTTGAATTTGGAACTGTCTATCGTTATGAAAAATCAGGAGTAATTCACGGTCTCACTCGCGCACGTGGCTTTACCCAAGATGATGCGCACATTTATTGCACAAAGGAACAGATGGTGGGCGAGCTAGATTCGCTACTTACCTTCGTACTTAACTTGTTACGTGATTACGGATTAGAAGATTTCTATCTCGAACTATCCACACGCAACCCCGAAAAATCTGTCGGCGAAGATAGCGATTGGGAAGAGGCAACAGAAGCGCTACGCAAAGCAGCGGTAGCGCAGAATCTAGAGCTAGTTCTCGATGAAGGAGGCGCCGCGTTTTACGGGCCAAAGATTTCGGTTCAAGCAAAAGATGCCATTGGACGCACTTGGCAGATGTCCACTATTCAAGTTGACTTCCAATTACCGCAACGTTTTGAACTCGAATATTCGGCAACCGATGGAACTCGCCAACGCCCTGTGATGATTCACCGCGCTTTGTTTGGTTCCATTGAACGTTTCTTTGGAGTACTCACCGAGCACTATTCGGGAGCTTTCCCTCCATGGTTGGCGCCAGTTCAAGTGACCGCGATTCCCGTGGCTGAAGCATTCGCTGATTACCTGGCATCCGTTGTGAAAGAGTTTAAAGCAGCAGGTATTCGTATCGATTTAGATGCATCTGATGATCGGATGCAGAAGAAGATTCGCAATGCGCAGATGCAGAAAGTTCCGTACATGTTGATCGCTGGAGAAGAAGATCAACAAGCTGGCAAGGTCTCGATTCGCTATCGCAACGGCGAGCAGAAGAACTCAATTGCAGTTGCAGATGCCATCGCAGAAATTCGCAGTGCTATCGCAGATCGCAAACAGGTTTAGGTAATGGGCGAGGGCGATCAAGTAATTCCAGGCGGTGCGGGAATGCCCGATCGCTGGGAAAGACTTTGGGCGCCGCACAGAATGGAGTATCTGAAGGGCGAGAATCGTCCGCTTGCGGGAAACAAAGTTACCTGTCCCTTCTGCGAGATTCCGAAGATGAGCGATGAAGAAGGTCTGGTGGTTGCTCGCGGAACGAACGCCTACGTCGTCATGAATCTCTACCCGTATAACGCTGGCCACTTGTTGATTTGCGCATATCGCCATGTCGCCGATTTAACTGAACTTAGCGATGAAGAACGTAATGAAATCTTTGAGCTAAGCGCACATGCGATGAAAACGCTTCGCAAAGTTTCCGCACCCGCTGGCTTTAATCTTGGTATGAACCAAGGTGCGATTTCGGGAGCAGGGGTAGCTGAACATATTCATCAACATATCGTTCCGCGTTGGTCCGGCGATGCCAACTTCATGCCCATTATTGGACAGACAAAAGTTTTGCCAGTTCTACTAGCTCAAACCCGCGCCGAACTCGCGCAGGCTTGGTAATTAGCTCTTTGCCACTCTTTCAATAAAGGCGTTCACAATATCCACACCGATTCCCTTGCTTATAACAATCGGAATCGCCGGAAAGAGTAAACCAGCTTCAAATGCGCTTTCTCCAGCATCTTCTAACGCCTCTAAATATTCACTTCTGAAATCAGTAACTAACTCTTTATGTTCGACATCGCTATCTCTGCGTGCAGCCGGACTTTGCGAATAATCGATAATTTCCAGAGTCTCGAGATCAATCAAAGCAGTGGGATTTCCTGCATCGTCATGCAGTACTAAGTAAGGAGTCACCAAGGGATCGAAAACACGATTGGCAAGTAGAACCGCATCATCAAAATCAGAATCACTACCTTCTAATTCATTAACGACAACTAAACGAGGCAATTGAAAATCCGATAGCGCTGACCAAAGATCGATTGTCTCTTGATCAATACCAGCTGCAGGATTAATCGCAAAGATAGCGAGATGGCTCTCAGCGATCGGAACGCTTGTATGAACGGCGTTGAATAGTTCCGCTAGCGCCTTTGGTTGCGAGGAGACATGTCCATATATATGGATACGCGGATAAGCAGTATCTCTCTCTGAACTCACAGGCGTCAGAATAGGTGAAAATCCGCACGGGAGCCTACGATGGACCTGATGTTAAGCGCCTCTCTAAAGCCCGCCGTCACCCGCGCCATCAATCCGATCGCACGCGGTGCCCTTGCTATTGGATTAACTCCAAATGCAGTGACTTTCATTGGTGCGCTGGGTCTAGTTACCTCTGCCCTCTACTTCTATCCCAATGGCGATTTTTTTGTTGGAACTCTCGTAATCTCATTTTTCGCACTTAGCGACCTCTTTGATGGCGCAATGGCGCGAATCTCCAATAAGGGCGCCAGTGCCTGGGGTGGATTTTTAGATTCAACCATTGATCGAATTACCGACTCAGCAATTTTGGTCGGTTTAACACTTTTCTTGATTAAGTCAGATGACCCCCTGACTGCTGTAGTAATCGGCTCGCTAGTTTTTGGTTCGCTCGTGCCATATATAAGGGCTAAAGCAGAGAGTATGCAGATCTCATGTTCTGGTGGAATCGCAGAACGTACAGAGCGCTTGATTATCGCCTTGACCGCGATTGGTTTGGAAGGACTTGGAGTTCCTTTCGCACTGGCTATAGGTATCTGGGCCTTGCTCGTTCTTGCCGTCGTAACTGTTGTTCAAAGAATTTTGATTGTGAAGGCAGCGCTGTAAAGCAATGAATTTTGATTTCGCAGTGGCAGTTGGGTATTTCGCTGGTTGGCGTTTAGTGCGAGCGCTACCGGAAAAGTTTGCTTACAAAACTTTTGATGCAATCGGCAGATACACGCTTAAACGCAACGGAGCGCGTGTGAAAAGACTTCGCAGTAATCTTTCGCGCGTTTGTCCGACTAAATCTTCATCCGAAATGGATGACTTAATGCGCCAAGCGATGAGTTCATATATGCGTTACTGGTGTGACACATTTAGATCACCCGATTGGTCGCGCGAACGTATAGTTTCCACAGTCACTGTTGATGGTGAAGAGCTACTAACCGCTCCAATGAAGAACGGCACGGGCGTTGTCGTCGCACTACCGCACGCAGGCAATTGGGACCACGCTGGCTCCTACTTCTGCGGCATGGGATTTCCTCTCGTAACAGTTGCGGAGCGTTTGAAGCCGGAAGCGCTATTTAATAAATTCTTGGAGTATCGCCAAAATATTGGAATGGAAGTGCTTGCGCTCGATTCAAGATCAATAGTCACCTTGATGCAGAGAGCTCGAGAGGGAAGGTTGATAGCCCTCGTTGCAGATCGCGATCTATCAAAGAGCGGTGTGAGCGTTTCCTTCTTCGGTCATCCCGCACGAATGCCTGCCGGTCCTGCGTTACTTGCCATCAGAACAGGTATTCCATTAATTACCGCTTATGTTTCTTACACCTCCACTGGTATTCATATCGTCTTTAAATCGGTGGAGATTCCGAGCCATGGAAGTGAAGAAGAAAAAATCTCGCACATTGTGCAGCGATGTGCTGATCAATTTGCAGAAGGAATTGCGTCAGCTCCACAGGATTGGCATATGTTGCAACGCATCTGGGTGGATGGCGACTTCCAGGAGCGCAGCGCATGACGCTAAAGAAGTTACGCATCGGGCTTGTTTGCCCATATGGTTGGGATACACCAGGTGGCGTACAGAGCCATGTTCGCGATCTTGCCGAATATTTAATAGCCAAAGGGCATTACGTATCAGTTTTGGCACCAGTTGTTGATGAGGAGAACGTTCCTGAATATGTAACAAGCGCGGGAAAACCAATCTCGATTCCATATAACGGAGCAGTTGCTCGCGTTCTCTTTGGCCCGATCGCCTTTGCCAGAGTTCGCCAGTGGATAAGCAATGGAAAATTTGATCTCTTGCATTTGCACGAACCCGCGATCCCATCAATATCGCTATTGGCTTGTTGGGCGGCAGAGGGACCAATGGTGGGAACTTTCCACGCTGCAGCCAAACGTCAAAAGGCAATCTTTGCTATTGGACCGATTCTTGAGCCCGTGATTGAAAAGTTAACCGCGCGAATTGCGGTAAGTGAAGCCGCTCGCTCCACGTTAACTGAGCACCTAGAAACCGATGCGGTAGTTATTCCAAACGGAATCTATGCAGATAGATATCGCGATGGTGAAGTGCTGGATAAATGGAGCGGTAACACAATTGGGTTCATTGGGCGATATGAGGAACCACGTAAGGGTTTACCCGTGCTGCTAGAAGCGCTTCCGATAATTGCAAGATTCGCACCTGATGTGAAGGTTTTAGTTGCAGGTCCTGGCGAGAGCAAAGAAGTGATTGAAAGTATTGATCCGCAATTGCGCGGTCGCTTCGAATTTTTAGGAAGAATTTCCGAGAAAGAAAAGGCTGATTTCCTTTCTTCTGTTGCAATTTATGTTGCGCCAAACACCGGTGGAGAATCGTTCGGAATCATTCTTGCAGAAGCGTTAGCGGGGGGAGCCGCGGTACTAGCCAGCGATATTCCCGCCTTTGACTCCTTGCTAGGTCATGGTGAGTATGGAGCGCTCTTTCAATCCGAGGATCCGCAAGATCTAGCCCGCGTTGCTATAGATCTGTTGCGCGACAATGAGAAGCGAATGGAAATTGCTAAACGTGGCAAGGAGTATGCCCAGCGCTTTGATTGGGATGTTGTCGCTGAAGATATTTATTCGATTTACGAAATGGCTCTCGTTGGTAGTTCGGGCGTAACCCTTTCGTCAGAGAATCGTGCTTGGAATCGCTTTCTGGGAAGAGAAGGAAATTAAATGGAGAAGTTCTTCATCATTGCGCTAGTTGTGGTTCTTGCCATTTGGTATCTGTCGTATTCGGCGACAAGGTTAGATCGCTTGCATAATCGAGTTGAAACCAGTTGGGCAAATCTAGATGGGCTTCTTCAGCGTCGCGCAGCGGTCGCATTAGAAATCGCCAAGAGTGAGATCGCAGATCCAGCTTCGTCACTTCTATTGACCGCAGCTGCTCACCAAGCAAGAGATGCGCAAATGAGCGCACGGTCGCAAGCCGAAAGTGGTTTATCTGGTGCGCTCGGACTTTTGCTACATGATGGCCATCTTGTTAATGGTTCGATTGAAAAGGATCTACTTCGCGAATTAAGCGAACTCACCGACAAGATTCGCATTGCGATTGCCCTGCATGTGGATGCGGTTAACCGCACTCAAATGGTGCGACGCAAGCCGGTTTTCCGAATCTTTCGTTTAGCTGGTCGTGCGCCTCTTCCTGTTACCTATGAATTTGAAGCTGATGTTCTTTAAGAAATTTCTATTTTCGGTTATTGGAATCTCATCGGTACTTATTGTCGGCTTGAGCTTTCTGTCGCCGGCTCAGTTTTCAAAGTTGGGTGAGATCGAAAATGTCTTCAAGGAACCTGAACCAGTTAACTCTTTAAGTGGTCGCGTTGGTAGCGATGGACCAATCCTGGTTGTGAAGATCGATGACACTCGGGCAGCGCATCCGCAGGCTGGTTTAGAAGATGCAGATGTGATTTACATAGAGCAAGTAGAAGGTGGACTCACCAGACTCGCAGCGGTCTACTCATCGAAGATTCCAGCAGTTATCGGACCAGTAAGAAGCGCCCGCATCTCAGATATAGAAATTCTTGAACAATTTGGCCGAGTTGCCTTTGCTTACAGCGGAGCACAGAAGAAGTTGCTACCAGTTATCGCTGCAGCAAATCTGGAGAACTTAGGTGCGCAGCGCCAGTCGCGCGAGATCTACTCAAATGACCCAATGCGAAACGCACCAACGGCGATGATGTTGCAAGCACAAACTTTGATGCAAAAAGTTAAGGAGCAGCAACTTCCTGTTGCGATATCCAAGAGCGTTGGTTGGAACTTTTCAGATACGGTCGAAACCGGTACCGCGATTGCTTCAGCAAAAGTTTCTTGGCCCGCAAATTCATACGATGCAGTTTGGTCGGCAGAGGAGAATAGGTGGCTTCTCTCTCACAGCGGAGTTCCGAATTTAGCGGCGAGCGGAATACATTTAGGGGCAAGTACCTTCGTGATTCAATTAGTTTCAATTACTCCATCCGAATACGGAGATAAGTTCGGCGGAGTTACGCCATTTACAGCAACGGTTGGTTCAGGGCGTGGCTACATTCTTCGCGATGGCAAATACATATCGGCTCTTTGGAGCCGACCAACACCGGATGCAGGAACAATTTGGAGAACTGTTCAAGGTGAAGAGATTGCCTTCGCACCAGGGCAAATTTGGATCGCCTTAACGGATAAGGAACCAGTATTTACGCCTATTCCTTCGAAAATCCCCGCGGATGCGCCATCTGCTTCAGCAAAGTAGTATTGAGCCCTTAACTATTTGGATATAGATTTTTAGGGAGTTAGCGATGTCAGAGGCAGTCGGAACAGCTCGCGTTAAGCGCGGTATGGCAGAAATGCTTAAGGGTGGCGTCATCATGGATGTCGTCAACGTTGAGCAGGCCAAGATCGCGCAAGATGCCGGTGCTTGCGCTGTTATGGCTCTAGAGCGCGTACCTGCTGACATTCGCGCCCAAGGTGGCGTCGCACGCATGTCAGATCCAGATATGATCGAAAAGATTAAAGCTGCGGTGACAATTCCCGTTATGGCAAAGGCGCGCATCGGTCACTTTGTCGAAGCACGCATTCTTGAATCACTGGGCGTCGACTACATCGATGAGTCAGAAGTTCTAACTCCAGCAGATTTTGAAAACCATATTGATAAGTGGGATTTCAAAGTTCCTTTTGTTTGCGGTGCAACCAACTTAGGCGAAGCGCTGCGACGTATCAACGAAGGTGCTGCGATGATTCGTTCAAAAGGCGAAGCTGGTACTGGAGATGTTTCTAACGCCATGATGCATATGCGCAAGATCGGCGCAGAAATCCGCCGCTTATCTTCAATGCGCGAAGACGAACTCTATGTTGCCGCTAAAGAGTTACAAGCACCTTACGCTCTGGTTAAAGAAGTAGCCGAGACTGGAAAACTTCCGGTTGTTCTATTTACCGCGGGCGGTATTGCAACTCCCGCCGATGCAGCTTTGATGATGCAGATGGGCGCTGATGGCGTATTCATCGGCTCAGGAATCTTTAAGTCAGGCGATCCTGCAACTCGCGCAGCAGCCTGCGTAAAGGCAACTACCTACTTTGAGGACGCAAAGGTTATTGCTGATGCTTCACGTGGACTTGGTGAAGCAATGGTTGGAATCAATGTTGCTGACCTGCCTGCACCGCACCGCTTAGCTGAACGCGGCTGGTAGTTAATTAGCAAATGAAGATCGGCGTTCTTGCTCTACAAGGTGATTTTCGCGAGCACCTAGTTGCAGCAAAGAGCGCAGGCCATGCGGCGTTAACTGTTCGGCGTCCCGAAGAGTTAGATGAAGTAGATGCGCTAATTCTTCCTGGGGGAGAGTCAACAACAATTGCGCACCTTGCGTCGACCTTTAACTTGATGCAACCGATTAGAGATCGAATCAAATCAGGTATGCCGGTCTATGGATCGTGCGCAGGAATGATTCTTCTAGCTAATCGAATAATTGATGGTTCAGATGGCCAGCAGACTTTTGGTGGAATCGATATGACGGTGCGCCGAAATGCATTTGGTCGCCAAGTTGATTCCTTCGAAAGTGATTTAGATTTTCAAGGCGTTAGCCTTCACGCAGTATTCATTCGTGCGCCGTGGGTTGAAGAAGTTGGCACTAATGTGGAAGTTCTCTCTTCAGTGAAGACTGCACAAGGAACCCACGCAGTTGCGGTTCGACAAGGCAGGCTCTTGGCAACCTCGTTCCACCCTGAGTTAACTGGTGATTTACGCGTGCATCGCTACTTCTTTGATCAAGTCTGTACTGGCGCGATAAAGTAAGTGAATTGCATCAGGCGGCCAGGAAGCGCTGCTCAACGAGAGTGAAAGTTTGAGGTTTAGCCATGTCAGGCCATTCCAAATGGGCAACGACAAAGCATAAGAAAGCGATCATTGATAGCCGTCGCGCAAAGAACTTCGCGAAGTTAATCAAGGCGATCGAAGTTGCATCACGCAACGGTGGTCCAGATGTTGATGGAAACCCAACTCTCTTCGATGCGATTGCGAAGGCTAAGAAGAATTCCATGCCCGCTGACAACATCGAACGCGCTGTAAAGCGTGGTGCTGGACTTGAATCTGGCGGTTCTGATTGGCAGACGATTATGTATGAAGGTTATGGCCCAAATGGCGTAGCAATCATGATCGAATGTTTATCTGATAACCGTAATCGCGCTGCCTCGGAAGTTCGTGTAGCAGTTACTCGCAATGGTGGATCGATGGCGGATCCTGGATCGGTTTCTTATCTCTTTAATCGCAAAGGCGTAATTATTATCGCAAAGGCTGATTCCGTTACCGAGGAGAGAATTCTCGAGGCGGTACTTGAAGCCGGAGCCGAAGAAGTAAACGATTTAGGCGAATCATTTGAGGTTGTCTGCGAAGCTAGCGATTTAGTCGCGGTACGCACGGCGCTACAGAACTCTGGTCTTGATTACGAATCTGCTGATTCTTCATTCTTGCCCTCAATGTCGATTCCCTTGGATGCCGAAGGCGCAACTAAGGTGTTTGAACTAATCGATGCCATCGAAGAGTTAGATGATGTGCAGAATGTTTACAGTAACTTCGATGTCTCCGATGAGGTTATGGCGAGCCTTTCCTAGCTCTTAGCGGACTCGGACATAGGCTTTGAAGTTATGAGCCAAGCAACGCTGAGAGTTTTGGGTATCGACCCAGGCCTAACGCGCTGCGGTATTGGCGTTATTGAAGGCCTTCCCGGATCGCCACTTAAGTTGATCAGCGTCGGAGTCATCAAAACTCCAAGTGATAATCCGTTGGAGCAAAGACTCTTGCAACTTGAAGAAGAGTTCACAAATTGGGTTAGTAAATATCAACCCGATCGAATTGCAGTAGAGCGAGTCTTTTCGCAACACAATGTTCGTACCGTCATGGGAACGGGACAAGCCGCCGGTATCGCACTTCTAGTTGCGGCAAGAGCGGGCATCCCCGTTGTTATGCACACACCCAGTGAAGTCAAGGCAGCGGTTACTGGTTCTGGTCGCGCAAATAAGGTGCAAGTAGCCGAGATGGTGAAACGATTGCTTTCCTTAACTGAGATACCAAAGCCAGTCGATAGCACCGATGCTTTAGCGTTGGCGATCTGTCATATTTGGCGCGGTGGCGGCAATAGCAAAATCGAAGCGGCCCTAGCTGCTGAAAAATCACGTTTGGCAAAGTTGGTTCGCAAATGATCTCACTAGTTAACGGAGTAGTTCGTTCGATTGCCTTGGATAAAGTCATTGTTGAAGTTGGCGGAGTTGGTTTATCGCTTGCAATAACGCAGAAGACATCTGCCCAGTTAAATATCGGCGTGCCAGTTCAGTTGTTTACTACTTTGGTGGTCCGCGAGGATGCCTTGACGCTCTATGGATTCCTAGAAGATGGAGACCGCGTTCTCTTTGAACTAGTTCAAACAGTTAGTGGTATCGGTCCAAAGGTTGCGCTATCTATTGTCTCGGCGCTCTCTCCATCACAATTAGCGGTAGCGATCTCACAGGAAGATATCTCTGCTATCGAAAAAGTGCCCGGAATTGGTCGCAAAGGTGCGCAGCGTCTGATTCTCGAGTTAAAGGGAAAGCTAACGGATTTTGGAACGACGTCGAAGACTGATCGCCATCAACCAGTTTGGCGCGAGCAGTTAACTAGCGCTCTTGTCTCGCTTGGATTTAA
Organism: Actinomycetota bacterium; assembly: GCA_041158325.1. Classification (GTDB taxonomy): domain Bacteria; phylum Actinomycetota; class Actinomycetes; order Nanopelagicales; family Nanopelagicaceae; genus Planktophila. Next base: position 12,412 of record JBEBBQ010000012.1, read on the forward strand.
CGCGAAAGATTCTGACGCTGCTATTTCGCAAGTTGTAGCGCGGTTATCTGAAGATGGAGTTGATGCGCAGAACCTCGAGTTATCTGATCTCCTAAAGCGCGCTCTCTCGCAGGGCGGACGTTAAAGTGGCTAAAGATTCGGGAGAAGAGCGCTTGGTTACACCAGAGTTTTCACAAGATGATTCAGCTGCCGAACATGCTCTACGCCCCAAGACTCTTGACGATTTCATTGGCCAACATCGTGTTCGGGATCAGATTGATGTTTTGTTATCGGCAGCCCGTTCTCGTGGCTCAGCGGCAGATCACATCTTGCTCAGCGGTCCGCCCGGACTTGGAAAGACAACTCTGGCTCTGATTTTGGCCAGTGAGATGCAAACACCTATTCGCATAACAAGTGGTCCAGCAATTACTCATGCCGGAGATTTAGCAGCGATTTTATCTTCACTTGTTGAAGGAGAAATTCTTTTCTTGGATGAGATCCACCGTTTACCAAGGCCAGCTGAAGAGCTTCTTTACTTAGCGATGGAAGACTTCCGAGTTGATGTTGTTGTTGGTAAAGGTCCAGGTGCAACAGCCATACCGTTGCAACTGCCGAGATTTACTTTAGTTGGTGCAACAACGCGCGCAGGTTTGCTACCAAGTCCACTTAGAGATCGATTCGGATTCACGGCGCAGTTAGATTTTTATGAATCTTCAGAACTTGCTGAGGTGATTAGACGTAGCGCTGCCTTATTGCAACTAGATATTGAGGAAGCTGCGGTTCTAGAAGTTGCGGGAAGATCCCGCGGAACCCCGCGCATCGCAAACCGCTTACTTCGTAGAGTTCGCGATTATGCACAAGTGCGTTCTAGTGGTGGCGCAAAAGCCAAGGCTGCAAATTCATTAACGCACTCGGATGCGATGGCGGCGTTGGAAATGTATGAAGTTGATGAAAAAGGTTTGGATCGCTTAGATCGCTCGGTTCTGACTGCGCTAATCGAGCGATTTAATGGGGGACCGGTAGGTCTTTCGACTCTGGCAATTGCAGTTGGAGAAGAGACCGAAACGGTCGAGGCGGTAGCAGAGCCTTTCTTGGTCAGAAATGGATTTATGGCGCGGACTCCGCGGGGGCGTATCGCAACTAAACTCGGTTGGCGTCATTTGGGACGTACGCCACCTGCTGGCGCTGCAACCCTTTTCGACACGCCTGCGCCTAACGCCTAGACTCTGCTCTTATGTCCACACCTACTAAAACTGTGAAGAGTTCTGCCCGCCCAGGGCGCGCCCTCCTGATCCTCGCCCTAATCATCTTTGGTCTGCTTGCTACGACCTTCATCCAAGGCGTTTCATCAGTTCGGTTAGGCCTCGATCTGCGCGGTGGAACTAGCGTCACGCTACAACCGCGCGCATCAAATGATGCCAACAAGATTACTTCGGAAGCGATTGATCAGGCAGTTAACATTATTCGCCAACGCGTTGACTCAGTCGGTGTGGCTGAAAGTGAAGTTACCGCGCAAGGCAGCGGAACAAATCGTCAAATTGTTATCTCGGTTCCGGGAGATAGTGGGCGACGCGTTGTTGATCTAGTTGGTCAAACCGCAGAACTTCGATTCCGCCAAGTTCTTGCCGAGGGTTCTGGTGCACCAACTCCGGCCGACACCGCAACTGCGGCAACGCCTGCAGCGGGCGTTAGTCCAGAGCTAAATGCGAAGTACGCGGCACTTGATTGCACAAACCCAGCGAACCGCGAAGGAACTGGTGCAGATAGCCCAGCAGAAACAATCGTTTCTTGTTCACGCGACGGGGGAGTTAAGTACATTCTCGCTCCTGCAGAAGTTCTCGGAACTCAAGTTTCATCTGCTGAAGCAGGTTATGACCCACAACAAGGTTTAGCCTGGTTTGTTTCTCTAACTTTTGATGGCGATGGCACAAAGGCTTTTGGCGCTCTAACAAATCGCGTAACTTCATTGCCGTCACCACTTAACCAAGTGGCAATAGTTCTTGACGGTTTAGTAGTTTCAGCCCCTCGTATCAATGAGGCTATTCCATCAGGTAATGCGCAGATCACTGGTTCGTTCTCACAAGTTGAAGCGCAGGATCTATCAAATGTTCTTAAGTACGGTGCACTTCCGCTCGCCTTCGATCGCGGTGAAGTACAACAAGTCTCTCCAACACTTGGAGCTGATCAGCTAAATGCCGGTCTATTGGCCGGTGCACTCGGTCTTGGCTTGGTACTCATCTACTCACTTCTTTACTACCGTGGACTCGGAATTGTGGTTGTAGGTTCACTCGCAATTGCTGCTGCAATTGTTTACTTACTCTTCCTCGTTCTTGGCGAAACGATTGGCTTCACTCTGACGCTGGCAGGTATTGCTGGCGCGATTACCGCGATCGGTGTAACCGCTGACTCATTTATCGTTTACTTCGAACGTATTCGTGATGAAGTTCGTGAAGGTCGCTCAATTCGCTCAGCAGTTGAAAGTGGATGGGCAAAGGCGCGCCACACTATTTTGGTGGCGGATGCTGTTTCTCTGATCGCCGCAGCGTTGCTCTACTTCTTCGCAGTCGGCGGAGTTCGTGGATTTGCTTTCACATTGGGACTCACCACACTCGTGGATTTGATTATCGTCTTCTTCTTCACGAAGCCGATGGTCACTCTTTTAGCAGGAATGAAGTTCTTCTCATCTGGCCATCGTTTCTCAGGTCTATCGCCTAGAAGCATCGGTATGAAGAATTATCGAACTGCATCAACCCCAACTGATTCAACCAATTCTGTTTCTACATTGGAGGCATAAGCCATGGCAAAACTTTCAGGTCTTGGTGGTCGGCTTTATTCAGGAGAGACATCTTTTAACATCATCGGCAATCGTCGCCGTTGGTACTCAGTCTCGGCGGTATTCATTCTGCTCTCAATCGGTGCGCTCTTTATCCAAGGGCTACATCTAGGCATCGAATTTAAGGGTGGATCTTCGTACACCGTTAATAAGACGGGTACGACTATTCAGCAAGCTCGTGATGCAATGGCACCGATTGATCTACCAGGCGAGATCATCGTTCAAAAAATTGGCGACGATAAGATAAAGATTCAAACCGGTGCGCTATCTGCAGCTCAATCAGCTGCTGTCGAGTCAGCTCTCTCAGTTGCCTTCAACGTTCCAATAGAATCAATCGACACTCAGCTCGTTGGTCCTTCATGGGGTAAAGAGATTACGAAAAAGGCTCTTTACGGACTCGTCGCATTTTTGATCGTAATCATGATCTTCCTAACGATGATCTTCGAACCGAAGATGGCGATCTCGGCAATCGTTGCAGTAGTTCACGACGTTTTTATCACCGTTGGAATCTATGCACTCGTGGGATTTGATGTTACGCCCGCTACGGTCATTGGTTTCTTGACGATTCTTGGTTACTCGCTCTATGACACAGTTGTTGTCTTCGATAAGGTGCGAGAGAACACAAAGTCAGTTGCTGCCGTCGGGAAAGTTACCTTCTCTCAAGCCGCTAACTTGGCTGTCAATCAGACAATTGTTCGCTCTGCCAATACTTCTCTGATCGCCCTGCTTCCAGTCGGCGCTATTCTCTTTGTGGGTGCAGGACTTCTTGGAGCAGGAACTCTCAAGGACCTATCTCTAGCGCTCTTTATTGGATTGGCAGTAGGAACTTATTCTTCGATCTTTATCGCGCCTCCACTTCTTGCCTCATTGCGCGAGAAAGAGCCAGCGATGCAGGCACTTGCCAAGCGAGTTGCAGCACGCGGAGGAGCAGATTCTATTTCGACTTCAGTTGCTGCGAAGAGCGAACGTCCAGCGATTCGCCCAAGCACAGGTAAAGGTCCTCGCAACCAACCTAAGCGCAAAGGCCGCAAGTAAGGCGTAGCTTTTGAATGCTCTAGTTGCACCCCTATTAGCAACGCTAAAAGAGAGCCATCCATCCAGTCGGCTCTCTGATGTGGAACGGGCATTTGAAGTTGCTAAGACCGCGCACGCGGGACAACTTCGTAAATCTGGTGAGGAGTACATAACTCATCCGGTTGCGGTTTCCCAGATATTGGCTGAGCTTGGTTTAAATGACACAACGATAATTGCATCGCTACTTCATGACACGGTAGAAGATACGCCTTATTCGTTAGCGCAATTGCGAGCAGATTTCGGCGACGAGATCGCCAATCTTGTAGATGGTGTAACTAAGTTAGACAAGTTAACTTACGGACCGACTGCCGAAGCCGAAACCGTTCGCAAAATGGTTGTAGCGATGTCTCGAGACATCCGCGTTCTTGTCATAAAACTTGCGGATCGCTTACATAATGCTCGTACATGGAAATTCGTTAGCACCGAAAGCGCCGAACGTAAGGCGCGTGAAACATTAGATATCTACGCTCCATTGGCGCATCGCCTGGGCATGAACGCAATCAAGTGGGAGTTAGAAGATCTCTCTTTTGAAGTTCTCGAGCCTAAGAAGTTTGAAGAGATTTCTAGGTTAGTGGCTGAGCGTTCGCCTTCACGTGACGCACTTTCACAAGAGGTGATTGATGCGGTTCAGAGCGATCTTGAAAGAGATTCAATCAAGGCAACGGTAACGGGACGGAAAAAGCATTACTTCAGTGTTTATCAGAAGATGGTCGTGCGAGGCCGCGATTTCAATGACATCTATGACCTAGTCGGTATTCGAGTCCTGGTTAATGATGTAAAGGATTGCTATGCGGTGCTTGGATCAATTCACGCCCGTTGGTCGCCAGTTCCCGGTCGATTTAAAGATTACATTGCAATGCCAAAATTCAATCTTTACCAATCGCTACATACAACGGTAATCGGCCCAAATGGTAAAGCGATTGAGATTCAGATTAGAACCTTCGAGATGCACTCTCGTGCGGAGTTCGGTATCGCCGCACATTGGAAGTACAAGCAAGGCAATGAATCGAAAAACACTTCACCAGAGATGCTTTGGCTGCGTCAGTTGCATGAGTGGCAGAAAGAAACAGAAGATCCTTCTGAATTCCTAGAGGCGCTGCGTTTTGACTTAGGTAGCCCTGAAGTATTCGTATTTACGCCAAAGGGGAGCGTCATAGCTCTTCCAGGTGGATCAACACCGGTTGATTTTGCATATTCAGTGCACACAGATGTTGGAAGCAAATGTGCTGGAGCGAAAGTTAATGGTCGTTTAGTTCCACTCGATACCCGCTTAGTTAATGGCGATGTCATCGAGATTGTCACCAATAAGAGCGAGAATGCGGGACCTTCTCGCGATTGGCTTAACTTTGTAAAATCACCGCGGGCTAGATCAAAGATCAAGGCACATTTCAGCAAGGAACGGCGTGAAGAAGCCATTGATGCAGGTCGTGAATCAATCGCCCGCCAAATGCGCAAGGCCGGACTTCCACTTCAGAAGATCTTCGCTGGACATTCCCTACTCGAGTTAGCACATGAGCTTCGTTATCCAGATATTTCTGCGCTCTATAGCGCGGTTGGTGACGGACATGTCTCTGCCGCCTCAATCATTGAAAAGTTGGTTGTTTCACTAGGAGTTGAGGATTCGCATCCAGAACCAACGATTGAAACTATTCCAACGGGATCGCATTCAATTAGACGTTCCAGTAGCGCTATCGAAGTTGAGGGTGTTGGCGATGTCTTGGTGAAGTTAGCGCGATGCTGCACACCAGTTCCTGGCGATGGAATTATCGGATTCATCACTAAAGGAAGCGGTATCTCGGTTCACCGCGATGATTGCATCAACGCCGCTGATTTACAGCTCAACCAAGGGGAGCGAATCGCGAAAGTTCGTTGGCTCGACGGCGCCGGAAGCGTCTTCCTGGTTAACATTCAAGTAGAGGCGCTAGATAGGTCAAGACTCTTGGCCGATGTAACTAGAGCGCTATCTGAACAGCACGTGAATATTTTGAGCGCTGCGGTAAATACCTCTAAAGATCGAACTGCGATCAGCAAGTTCACCTTTGAAATGGCAGATGCAACGCATCTCGATTCTGTCTTAGCTGCAGTACGCGCAGTTGAAGGCGTATATGACGTTTATCGAAATTAACGAAGAGATAATTAAGTAGTAACGGCTAGTTGAATTCAGCGAGAGACTTCTCAGCCTCTGCCAACCAAACCTTACGAGCAGCTGCTGAATCAAGCGCTTCTTGCGCCTTCTTTGCGTTACCTGCAGCGGTAGACTTCGCTGCAATCTTCTCGTAATTTGCGATTGCATCCGCTAATTGCTTAACCACATCTGCGGCGCGAGCCTTTGCAGCCGGATCAGTCTTGCGCCAGATCTCAGCTTCTGCGGATTTGATCGCTTCCTCAACCTTGGCAACTCGTGCATCCAGCGCCGCTCTCTTATCGCGGTGAGTAATGCCGATTTTCTCCCATGCGCGAGAGAGTTCGCGGAATGAGTTCTTCGCAGCCTTGACATCAGTAAATGGAAGAAGCGCTTCGATCTGAACAATTAACTCTTCACGCTTAGCAAGGTTTGCAACCATTGATACTTCGCGCTTTTCGAGGTCGGCGTTCTTGGCGGTAAAGAATTGATCTTGTGACGCCTTGAACTTTGCCCAAAGTTTTGCATCTTCACTTGGCTTGCCGCGACCAGCAGCCTTCCACTGATCCATTAGAGATTTGAAAGCGCGCGCAGTGGCAACCCAATCGGTCGAGGTAGCAAGTTTTGAAGCCTGTTCCACAAGTGACTTCTTTGTGGCCGAGACCTTAGCGGTTGTCTCTTCTAGCGTTGCAAAGTGAGTTCTGCGACGCTTATCAAACTTATTTCGTGACGCAGAAAAGCGTTTCCAAAGTTCGCCATCAACTTTCTTATCTAAGCGAGGCGCGGATTTCCACTCTTCGAGCAGAGTTTTGAGGCGATCGCCGGTGGCCTTCCAATTTTCAGAAAGGGCTAGCGATTCAGCTTCCGCGACAATCTTCTCTTTCTCAACCAAAACTTGTTCGCGACGTGCAGCCTTAGCCGCAGCTTCCGTGACTTTCTTGGCTTCGTAAGCTTCGCGGTGGCCTTCGATTAGTGGCTCAATTTGCTCAACTGATGCAGCTAGCGCAGCAAGATCGCCAACACCATTTAACTCGCGAACTTGTTGACGCAACTTCTTAACAGCCTCGTAAGCATCATCAGGAACCATTGCACCGCTTTTGATGCGGGCTGCGGTTAGAGCGACCTCAGAGGCGAGGGCTTCAAACTTTCTTACGAAATACTGCAGCGCTTCTTCGGCGGTTTTGCCTGGATATGAACCAACAGCTTTTTCGCCTTCTGAGGTACGTACATAAACGGTGCCATCATCTGCAACACGACCGAACTTTGATGGATCTCCAATTAACGCAGATGCTGCACTCGCATTTGCTGGTGTGACATTTATTGATCCTGGATTAATTTGCTCGGTCATTGTTCTTCCCTTTCAGCGCGTCGGCGTTTTCGCCTTCGTTGTTTGAGTGTGTGGATGAGGTCTTGCGGAGATAAAAGGTACCCTGTCTTACTTATCGGGGAAAGTTCGCGCCTATTTTGCGCGGGAGATAGGGGTCAGACGATGTTCGTTACCTCCTTTGTGGCCCCAATGTTTGCCACCAATTGTTGGGTTATCGCACCAGCGGCGGGGCAAGAGTGCATCATTGTTGATCCAGGAATGCCAGATATTTCCCATGAGATCACAGCACTTGTTGCGCAACATGGTTTAAAGCCAGTTGCGGCTTTGATCACGCATGGACATCTCGACCATACATTTTCTGTCAAGCCACTTGCTGACGGCTATGACATCCCTGCATATATTCATAGCGAAGATCGAGATCTTCTACTTAAGCCACAAGGTGCACATGGCGCCGAGTTTATTGAAACGCTAAATGCAATGGAGTTCGTAGAACCGAATGAAGTAAAGAACTTAAGACATGGTGACCAAATCGATCTGCTCGGAATGAAAATCAATGCGATTCATTCACCTGGGCATACTCGTGGAAGTGTGATGTTTTCGATCAACGATCAAATTCTGCTATCGGGAGATGTCTTGTTTGCAGGATCTATTGGTCGCACTGATCTGCCGTCAGGATCGCATGAAGCGATGATCAAGACGCTTAAGACGCGGGTACTCACGCTTGATGACGATTTCAGAGTGTTACCCGGCCACGGACCAGAAACGACTATTAAATTCGAGCGAAAAAATAATCCTTATCTGAAAGAATTGCGAGTATGAAGTACGAGAAGATCCAGGCTCCAAAAGGGGTAAGCGAATATGCACCCCCACTTTCGGCTGCCTTCGAATGGGTCCGTGAATCTCTGATCGCTCCTGCAAAGTTAGCGGGTTATCAATTGATGGAGTTACCTGTCTTTGAAGATACTTCTCTCTTCTCTCGTGGCGTTGGCGAATCCACTGATGTTGTTTCGAAGGAGATGTATACCTTTGAAGATCGCGGTGGACGCTCCATAACTCTTCGCCCTGAAGGAACTGCTGGTGTCATGCGCGCAGTGATCGAGAAGGGGCTAGATCGTGGACAACTGCCAGTGAAAGTTTGGTACTCGGGAGCGTTCTTCCGCGCCGAACGTCCGCAAGCAGGACGCTATCGCCAGTTCTATCAAGTCGGAATTGAAGCTATTGGTTTAGATGATCCAGCGATTGATGCTGAAGTAATTGCAATCGCCGATCAAGGCTTCAAATCTTTGGGTCTAAAGAATTACCGATTGGAGATTACTTCTCTTGGAGATGCCCAATCACGTGCTGCGCATCGCGTTGATTTACTTAAATTTATCTCCAAGTTAGATCTCGATGAAGCAACGGTTGCTCGCGCTACCATCAATCCGCTTCGTCTCTTTGACGATAAGCGTCCAGAGATGAAGGCGGCGATGGCAGGTGCCCCATTGCTTCTTGACTATCTCTCTGAAGAATCTGCAGAAAACTTTAAAGCGGTTAAGGGTTATCTCGATCAACTAGGAATCCAATACATTGTTAATCCTCGGATGGTTCGTGGTTTGGATTACTACACCGGAACAACTTTTGAATTCATTCATGAAGGACTTGGCGCGCAATCCGGAATTGGTGGCGGTGGTCGCTATGACGGCCTCATGGAGATTCTTGGTGGACAAGCGCTCTCTGGAATTGGATTTGGACTTGGTGTTGATCGCGCACTTCTTGCTGCACAAGCAGAAGGAGTTCTTGTTGAAAATCAATTCTCCTCAGATCTCTTCATTATTCCTCTCGGCGAAAGCCAGAAGAGCGCATCCTTAACTATCGCCTCAGAATTACGTGGTGCAGGTATTCGTACCGAGATAGCTTTTGGCGATCGCGCCTTAAAAGGAGCAATGAAGGCGGCCGATAAGAGCGGTTCTCGATTCGTAATCGTTTTAGGCGATAGCGAACTTGCCTCAGGCAGCGTTGAACTCAAACGCATGAGCGATGGCAGTACGAGATCGGTTAAGATTGACCAATTACAGAGCGTTCTACTCGAGGACATCTGATCAACGCTGTTCAATACTTAAAGGTGGCTTTTTGAATGTTACGTACTCACGATGCTGGCGCTCTGCGTGCAAGCGATGCTGGTCAGACAGTTAGCCTGGCTGGTTGGGTAGCTCGCCGCCGCGATCATGGTGGAGTCGCCTTTATCGATCTACGTGATGCAACAGGTTCAGTTCAGGTTGTTATTCGCGATGAGGCGCTGGCAGGAGCTCTTCGTGCCGAATGGTGTCTACAGATCAAGGGTGAAGTCATTCTGCGCCCTGAAGGAAATGCAAATTCTTCTAACCCAACCGGCGCGATAGAAGTCATGGGCGATGACATTGTTGTATTAAGTGAGAGCGCTGCGCTTCCCTTTCCTGTTGATAGTGGAAACGATGCAGAGATTTCGGAGGAAGTACGTCTTAAATATCGCTACTTAGATCTGCGTCGCGAAAAACCAGCAGCAAATTTGCGCTTGCGTTCAAAGGTGACTTCAACTATTCGTCGAGTGATGGAAGATCTTGATTTCTTGGAGATTGAAACCCCTTATCTAACTCGCAGCACCCCCGAAGGTGCACGTGACTTTTTAGTTCCAGTTCGCCTCCAACCAGGTAGTTGGTATGCGCTCCCACAATCTCCACAGCTATTTAAGCAACTCTTGATGGTTGCCGGCATGGAACGTTATTACCAGATTGCGCGCTGTTTCCGCGATGAAGATTTCCGCGCTGATCGTCAACCAGAATTTACTCAACTAGATATAGAAATGTCTTTCATAGATCAAGCAGATATCTTGGCAGTTGCCGAGAAACTCTTGGTAAAGATCTGGAAAGAAGCGGTTGGTTACGATATTCCAACTCCGATTCGCCACATGACCTATGCCGATGCGATGCAGAACTATGGCTCGGATAAACCGGATCTTCGTTTTGGTTTGCAGTTGGTTGAACAAACTGAATTCTTCAAAGATACCGAATTCCGTGTTTTCCAAGCACCTTACGTGGGCAGCGTTGTTATGCCAGGTGGTGCATCTTCACCACGTCGCGAACTAGATGCTTGGCAAGATTGGGCGAAGGCGCGCGGTGCAAAGGGTCTTGCCTACATCCTGGTTAATGAGGATGGAACGCTAGGCGGACCGGTTTCAAAGAACATTTCTGAGAAGGAAACTGCCGGAATCGTTGCAGCCGCTGGCGCAAAGCCAGGAGATGCAATCTTCTTTGCCGCGGGTGAGCGCTCAGCATCACTTTCACTTCTCGGCGCAGTTCGTTTAGAAATTGGCAAGCGCTGCAATTTAATTGCAGATGGTGCATGGGAATTCCTTTGGGTTGTCGATGCACCTATGTTCGAACCAACCGACAACGGTGGTTGGACAGCGGTGCACCATCCATTTACTGGTCCAAAGCCAGAGTTTTCTAAGACATTTGCATCTGATCCGGCAAATGCATTGGCATATGCATACGACATAGTTCTTAACGGCACCGAACTCGGTGGTGGATCGATTCGTATCCACGATCGTCAGATTCAAAAAGATGTCTTTAACGTAATTGGCTTAAGCGATGAAGAAGCGATGAGCAAATTTGGCTTCTTACTAGAAGCATTCAATTACGGACCGCCTCCGCACGGTGGAATCGCACTTGGTCTGGATCGCGTTTGTGCGCTCCTCACAGGCAGCGACTCGATTCGAGAAGTTATCGCCTTCCCAAAGACGGCAAGTGGCGGAGATCCGCTTACTGGGGCGCCAACGCCAATTACTCCTGCACAGCGCAAAGAGAGTGGAATTGATGGGGTTGCAAAGGTAGAAAGCCAGAAGTAAGAGCTATCTCAGGTAGGCTAGCGATTATTGATTGAGCATTAGCAGAAGTATTAGTAGAAGCTTTAGCAGAAGCGCTAGTAGAAGTAAGTGAGGGAAGAGATGGTTACTGGTCCAGGCGGAGTTGCAACGATTATTGCAGCATGCTCACTACTTGTAATCGCTATTGCTATCTCATATGCGGTAATTCGAGTCGGGCGTTTTATTGATGAAGCCAAGGCTTCACTTAAGACTCTCACCGATGAGACTGCACCACTAATTCACGAATCAACCCGAACAGTCGAGTTGGTAAACAGCCCGCTAGAAAGTTTTGCGCGCATCACTAAGAACGTAGAAGATGTAACGACGAAAGTTGCAGATGCAACAACCGGTTTTATGGATAAGAGTGGACCTGCCGTAAAGGTCGCGGGCGCGCTGATTAGCGCTGCTGGCATGAGTAAATCTCGCTCAAAAAAGAAGAAGAAGGCTGAGTGATCTCCAAACGTGGAATCCGCCGAGATACGTTCCCGCTGGCTGCGCTTTTTCGAAAGCGATAACC
>JBEBBQ010000013.1:0-3468 GCA_041158325.1 Actinomycetota bacterium
ACCTATGTAAATGCACCTGGACTTGCAGCAGCTCGCAATCTAACTTCAACATCAGATAGCGATCCTGTTAGCCCGGAATACCGCAGCATGATCTCCTTGCATTGTGCGCTAAGCAATGGAAAATCAATAACAGTTGATGGAACTTTGATGGGTATTCGCAAAGTTGAAAAGATCATCGCAATCGATGGTTTCGATTTAGATCTACCACCAACCGATAATTTGCTCTTCTTACGTTATGCCGATCGCCCAGGTGTTGTTGGCGCAGTCGGAAACGCACTTGGCAAGGCCGGAATCAACATTGCAGGAATGCAAGTTTCCCGCGCTAGCGCTGGGGGAGATGCACTCATGTCGATCACTGTCGACTCACCAGTCTCTGATGCGATTGTTTCGGCAGTTGCTAAGGAAACCGGTGCCGATCTCGTCCGTTCAGTTACCTTAGTGAATTAACGGGAAGAATAGATATGAAAAATATTAATCTTGCCGTTATCGCAGGCGATGGAATCGGCCCAGAAGTTGTTGCTCAGGGGTTACGAGTTTTGGATAAGGTCGCTGCCAAGTACGACGTGACTTTCAATAAAACCGAGTACGACCTTGGGGCAGGTTATTGGCATCGCACTGGTGAAGTTCTTCCAGATTCTGTTCTATCCGAAATTGCTAAGGCTGACGTGATTTTGCTTGGTGCGGTTGGAGATCCAACTGTTCCAAGCGGTGTTCTAGAACGTGGGTTGCTTCTAAAACTTCGTTTTGCCTTTGATCACTACATCAATTTACGTCCCGCCGTTCTACGCGCTGGAGTAACTGGACCGCTGGCCACAAAGGCGCCAATTGATTTCATCGTTGTTCGCGAAGGAACCGAAGGCCCATATGTTGGAGCCGGCGGCGTTCTCGCTGAAGGAACTGATGCAGAAATCGCAACAGAAGAATCTTTAAATACTCGTCGCGGTGCTGAGCGAGTAATTCGCGATGCCTTTGCACGCGCCCAAAAGCGCGATCGTAAGAAGTTAACGCTCGTTCACAAGAACAACGTGTTAACTCGCGCAGGTAGCCTCTGGACTCGTACTTTCAACGAAGTTGCCAAAGAGTTCCCAGGTGTAACAACTGATTATCTACACGTTGATGCCGCATCTATGTTCTTCGTTACCAACCCAGAACGCTTCGATGTTGTCGTAACCGACAATTTATTTGGCGATATCTTGACTGATATCGCAGCCGCTATCTGCGGCGGTATTGGTCTTGCCGCATCCGGCAATATCAATCCAACTGGCGCTTTCCCTTCAATGTTTGAGCCAGTACACGGTTCTGCACCAGATATTGCAGGCAAAAATCTAGCTGACCCAACGGCAACAGTTATGTCCGTTGCAATGATGATGGATCACTTGGGATATGCCGATGCGGCTCGTGAGATCGAATCTGCAGTAAACGCAGACTTACTTGCGCGCGCAGATAAGAAGCGAAGCACTACAGAAATCGGAGATGCGCTACTCGCGCAACTTTAAAATGAAGATCAAACTAAATCCCAACGCTAAAGATGCCGCTACTCGCGATGCCTTGGTTGCCGAAGGCGGATTTGGTAAGTACTACACAGATCACATGGTTATCTGTGAGTGGACACAAGATGGCGGTTGGGCCGAACCAGAGTTAATTCCTTACGGCCCGCTCTCACTCGATCCAGCAACGGCTGTTTTTCATTACGGACAAGAAATCTTCGAAGGAATGAAGGCCTATCGCCAACCAGATGGCGGTATTTCTCTATTTCGTCCTGAAGCAAATGCGCGTCGCTTTGCAAAATCTGCAGCACGCTTGGCGCTTCCTGAAATGCCAGAAGAATTGTTCTTGGAAACAGTTGAAACTCTTGTAAAGCAAGATGCGGGTTGGGTTCCAAATAAAGTCGGCGAATCTTTATATATCCGGCCGTTTATGATCGCTACCGAAGTTGGCCTAGGTGTTCGCCCATCAAATAAGGCGACTTACATTCTTATTGCAACGCCTGCCGGTGCTTACTTTGATCCATCCAAGGCAGTCTCTGTTTGGATCTCAACCGAATACGTACGTGCTGCACAGGGCGGAACAGGTGAGGCAAAGTGCGGTGGAAACTACGCGGCTTCCCTTGTTGCACAGAAAGCTGCCGCCAAAGAAGGCTGCGATCAAGTTGTTTGGATCGATGCCAAAGAACGTAAGTGGATCGAGGAAATGGGCGGCATGAACCTTTACTTCGTAAAGGGTAAAGGCGCTGATGCAACTGTTATTACTCCAAAGTTAACTGGAACTTTATTGCCAGGAATTACGCGCGATTCAATTTTATCTGCGGCAAAAGATCTTGGTTACAAGACCGATGAAGTAATGCTTTCAATTGATGATTGGCGCGAGGGCGTTTCATCGGGAGAGATCACTGAGATCTTTGCTTGCGGTACCGCCGCTGTTGTTTCACCAGTTGGCCAAGCTAAGAGCGCGATGGGCACTTGGGTTACCGGCGATGGACAACCTGGCGCAATCACTATGCAGATCCGCAACCACTTACTCGCTATCCAACATGGCACAACTCCTGATAAGCACGGCTGGGTTAAGCGAGTTATCTAATGACGATCTCTGATGCTTTTCATATCTATGACACCACTTTGCGCGATGGCGCACAGCAAGAGGGCTTAAATCTCTCGGTTCATGACAAGTTAACTATCGCTCGTCACTTAGATGATTTAGGCGTTGGGTTCATTGAAGGTGGCTGGCCTGGTGCAAACCCAAAGGACACCGAATTCTTTGCCCTTGCAAAAAAAGAGTTAAAGCTGAAGAACGCCACCTTTGTAGCGTTTGGCACTACTCGCCGTCCAAATGTGAAAGCTGCAGATGATGTATTGCTCGGTGCGCTCCGCGATAGCGGCGCTCCTGCGGTTACCTTGGTTGCTAAATCTTTCGATCGCCACGTTGATCTTGCGCTAAAGACAACTCTCGAAGAAAACCTTGCGATGATTCGCGATTCAGTGACCCACCTTCGCCAAGAAGGACAGAGAGTATTTCTAGATGCCGAGCATTTCTTTGATGGATATCGTGCAAATCGCGATTACGCACTTGAGGTAATCCGTGTTGCGATGGAGGCGGGCGCCGATGTTGCTGCGCTCTGCGATACCAACGGTGGCATGTTGCCCGATGAAATTGCCGATGTTGTACATGATGTTTTAACTGCAACTTCTGCACGTATCGGCATCCATTGCCACAACGACACTGGCTGCGCTGTTGCTAACTCAATGGCTGCTGTTGCGGCGGGTGCAACTCACGTACAAGGAACTCTTAATGGTTACGGCGAACGAACAGGTAATGCCGATCTCGTAACAATCATCGCCAACCTCGAACTTAAGAAGAAGCAGTTGGTATTGCCACCAAATGCGCTGCGTGAGTCTTTCCGAATCTCACATGCAATTGCCGAAGTAACCAATATTTCGCCTTCAGGTCGCCAGCCATATGTTGGCGTATCCG
>JBEBBQ010000014.1:0-2662 GCA_041158325.1 Actinomycetota bacterium
CCGAGGTGCGCGAGCTTAAGAACTCCGAACTCGGTGGCGAAGAAGATTTCATTGATGCTGAAGAAGTAAAGGATGACGAATGAGCACAACTACGCAGAGCAAGCCAAAGATCAGCGGACCAGGTCTTAAGAAAGAAGGCGTGGTTGTCCTGCAAACTCTCTTCATCGCACTCTTTGCCGGTCTTGAACTGCTTATCCGCAGTGGCGCAGGAATCGTCTCAGGCTTAATTATCTGCGCAGTCCTATTCGGCGGAATTCGCTTTGGTCGCCCAGGTACAACTTATGTATCTGTTGTTACGCCACCTCTTGCATTTGCCGGCACAGCTCTTCTCTATTTGATACTAAGCGTTGGATTCAAACCAGCACGCCTCGGAATCGATTTCATCGCATCCCTTGCCAGCATCGCGCCTTACTTATTAGTTAGCGCACTTTACGGCTGGTTTGTTTTCTTTAATGAGAAAGCAAAAGCGCGTAAGCCAAAGCCACGCGGTTAATTACTTACCGGCTGTTTTTAAATCTTTACGTAGCTCAGGTGGCAGAGCAAAGAGAAGCGATTCTTGAGTTGCAGTAACTTCTTCAACGCTGCCAAAGCCACGTTCTGCAAGCCAAGCCAGTAAATCGCGAACCAGAATTTCTGGAACCGATGCACCACTTGTTACACCAATAGTCTCAACGCCAATTAGCCAGGCATCATCTGCTTCTTCGGCATAATCAATTAGATAAGCCTGCTTTGCGCCATATTCCTTAGCAACTTCTACTAAGCGAACTGAGTTTGAAGAGTTAGTTGAACCGACCACAATTACTAAATCTGCTTGTGGTGCGATCTGCTTAATCGCCTCTTGACGGTTCTGGGTTGCATAGCAAATGTCATCTGATGGTGGATTAGCAATCTCTGGGAAACGATCTTTAAGAATCGCAACTGATTGCATAGTCTCATCAACACTCAAAGTTGTTTGAGTCAGCCAAACTAATTTCTTTCCTGGCGTTGGCACAATTGTGCGGGCTTCATCAAGACCATCAACGATGCGCACTTTTCCTGGAGCTTCACCGGCAGTACCTTCAACTTCTTCGTGGCCGTTGTGACCGATTAGCAAAATTTCCGTTTCTTCATCAGCAAAACGTTTTACCTCGTTATGTACCTTTGTTACCAAAGGACAAGTTGCATCAATAGTCTTTAGATTGCGCGCTGCCGCTTGTTCATGAACTGCAGGTGAGACACCGTGCGCTGAGAAGACAACAGTTGAACCTTCTGGAACTTCATCGGTCTCGTTAACGAAGATGACTCCTCGAGCTTCGAGGGTTGTGACCACATGCTTGTTGTGGACGATCTCTTTACGGACGTAAATTGGAGCGCCATAGAGTTCGAGGGACTTTTCCACGGTGATAACCGCACGGTCTACGCCGGCGCAATATCCGCGTGGCGCTGCAAGGAGAACTCTCTTAGCCATGTGGGTGAGTCTATTAGGCTCGCCCCATGTTCGAAACTTCAAGTGAATCCCCCGCGCCAGTTCGGGTGGTCTCTGAGGCGATCAAAGAATATGTAGAACGCCTCGGGCCGATTTGGATTGAAGGCGAGATCTCAGAACTCAACGAACGCAGCGGCGGAATGGCCTTTATGCGCCTGCGCGATACCTCAGTTGATATGAGCCTTTCGGTGATGTGTTACAAAAATGTTTTAGCTGTAGTGCAACCACTTCCGGCAAATGCCCGAGTAGTAATTCATGCCAAAGCATCTTGGTTTACTAAAAATGGCTCACTTACCATGTCAGCTAAAGAAATTCGCCAAGTTGGCGTTGGCGAACTTCTCGTACGTTTAGAAGCGTTAAAGGGAGTACTTGCTGCTGAAGGTTTATTTAGCGCAGATAGAAAAGTTGCTCTTCCCCTTTTGCCACGAAAAGTCGGATTGATCTGCGGCCGCAATACCGATGCTGAAAAAGATGTAGTTGAAAATGCGCGACGTCGCTGGCCAGCAGTGGAATTCGAAATCCGTGAAGTCGCGGTGCAGGGCGCAGCAGCGGTTGTTGAAGTCTCTGAAGCGCTACGCGAATTAGAAAGAATCGAAGATGTTGATGTCATCATCATTACTCGCGGTGGCGGTTCCTTTGAAGATCTTTTGCCATTTAGCGATGAATCGCTTGTGCGTTTAGCGGCAAGTTGTGAAACCCCGATCGTGAGCGCAATTGGCCACGAGAAAGATTCACCACTACTTGATTTAGTTGCCGACTATCGTGCATCAACGCCAACCGATGCGGCAAAGCGCGTGGTGCCAGATATCGAACAAGAGATCGCAGATATCAACAAGATCCGTGATCGCATCTACCGCCGCTTGGTTTCAACGATCGATTACGAATTAAATCAAATCGCCCAGTTGCGCAATCGACCAGTTATGAAAGATCCCAGCGTTATGGTCAAGGTTCGAGTTGATGAGCTAAACGCGCTTCGCGATCGCTCCAACCGGGGATTTAAGTCGCTGCTAGAAATTGAAAAGAAAGAGATCAAGGGAGTTATCGCGCACCTTCGCTCGCTCTCACCGCAATCAACTATGGACCGCGGATATTCAGTGGTTCAAAGCGATGACGGAAAGATTGTGCGCGATGCCACAAAGTTAAAGGCTGGCGCTGTGCTGCGCATTCGGGCGGCTAAGGGCGAAGCTCGCGCAAGCG
>JBEBBQ010000015.1:0-5184 GCA_041158325.1 Actinomycetota bacterium
TTTCTTTAACTAAATCGTTTGGAACATGAACTTCATCGATGATGATTTGGATTGCAACATCGCTTCTTTCAATAGCTACCTGAGCTGTGCCATCTAGTGGTGGCTTGGGCATGGCGTTGAAGAGATGGGTAACAGTTGATGCACCAGCATCGAAACCGGCGATCGCTTGTGCGCGGGTGGCGTTGGTGTGGCCGAGTGATGCGACGATGTTGTTGGCAACTAAGTATTTGATTAGCTCAATTGCGCCAGGAAGTTCTGGGGCCAAGGTAACGATCTTGATTAGGCCTGCAGATAGAAGTGATTGGAGATGTTCTAAGTGGGGTTGGGCGATGTGTTCGGCTGGGTGAACACCGCGTTTTTCCATAGAGATAAATGGGCCTTCGAGGTGGATTCCGAGGATCTTGGCTTCACCGGGTTGTGGGTGCTTGCGAACTTCTTCGATTAATTTAATTGCGCGCAGCGCATCGCTAAGTGCGCAGGTGATGATGGTTGGTAGGTAGCCGATTACGCCATTGTTGTAGAGGGATCTTGATACGGTGCGAACTTCATCGGTATTTGCTGCGGTTATTAAATCGATGCCGCCGTGGCCGTTGACTTGTAGGTCGATAAATTTTGGGTTCATTACTTTGTGAAAGTTCTAATTAGTGGGGCAAAGATTCCGGGTTGGGCAAGGGCTGCTAGCGCACCTGCGCCATCGAGTGAGTTCTTGCCTGAGTTGTGAACAGTTAAGCCTTGTTCTTTGAGTTTGTTGGTTACTAACTTTGTGAGCAAGTTTTCAGGGGCGAGAACGCCGCCGATCAGGGCTACTTGGAAATCTGAATCTCCGTCGCACTCGCGCTTTGCGGTGGTGGCGATTAGAACTAGTTCATCTGCGGCAGAATTTAAAACTTCATTGGCAGCGCTATTGCCAGCTACGGCGAGTTTTTCCACAGTTTTTGCGAAATCTGCAATGGCGTTAACTGGTCGCTCTAATTGGTGAACGGTGTGGGGGAGTTGATAAGGCTCAGAGCCAAAGTGTTTGCAGGCAACATCTAATAGCTCTTGGCTTCCGCCGCGGCCATCGCGGGCGCGCAGGGCTGAGTTAAGTGCCATCTTGCCGATCCAAAATGCGCTTCCTTCATCGCCAAGTAGGAAACCATCACCAGCAAGTGAGTGGATCATGGAACGGTTACGGCCGACGGCAAGGGCGGTTGTGCCGGTGCCGGCTGCGATAACAACGCCATCTTTTTCAATTGCGGCAGCACATGCGCTAACTGAATCACTGCAGATCCAGAGTTCGTTAACGTTTGCTTTGGCTAGAACGGTCTTTGCGATATCGCCGTACTTTTGATCATCTGCCGGAAGTGTGGCAACGGCTAAGACTGCGCGATCGATTGTGCCTCCGACTTCGCCGGCAAAGTCGATTATTAAATTAGATAGGTAATCAACTAGAGGTAGTTCACCGGGAGAAAATCCCGGATAGTTCTTGGCGATTGATGTGCCATCTGCGCTCTGTGATTTGGCGCGGATGCCAGAACCGCCGCCATCGAAGAAGATTACATTCTTGGTCATTAGCGAGTAAGGGTGACCTTACTTAGCCCCTCGGGGCTATCTGGATCTAAGCCATTCTTTTGGGCAAACTCTAAAGAAAATGATTGCAAGATAATGGAATCGACAACGCTGGCATAGATCTCGTTCTCGCATTTGGCGCCAGGGATAACTGTTTCATTTGCAAGCGCTAGCTCGCCATTTCCGAACCAGAAGATGCTGGGGGATTTGGCTCTTATTTTTTCGAGATCAGTTTTCAAAGGTGCAAGTGGCATACCGTGAGGTGCGAAGATAAAGACTTGGGTCTGGTTGGTAAGTGCTGAAATCGGACCGTGCATGTAATCGGCGATAGATAAACCTTGCACTGAGATCTTGCTGGTCTCTTGAATCTTTAGGGCTGCCTCGCGAGCGTTGGGATAGGAAAATCCTCTGCCGAGAACAACGATCTCTTTGGCGCGATCGCATTTGGCAACGGCGGCAGAAAGAGATGCGTTATTGGCTAGAAGTTCGGTGGCTGCGGCAATCACTGATTTGTAGTTAGTTAGTATTCCGCTCCAGGCGCTGACCAAGATAAGTGAGGCTAACAATTGTGCGGCATAAGACTTTGTCGCAGCCACTGCTAATTCGGCACCGGCCATGAGAGGTAAGTGGTGGTCGGCAAGTTTGGCAAGAGGAGATGCGTCATCGTTGGTCATTGAAACTAACTTGGCACCGGCAGCTTTTGCGGCGGTGGCATATTCAACAAGATCAGTTGATTGCCCGCTCTGGCTAATTGCAACGACTAAAGTGTTTTTGAAATTTAACTTTGCGTGATAAATCGTTACAGATGATGGTGAGGTAAGGCCAACTGGTAAGCCGAGCTGGGTTTCGATCAAATACTTTAGAAAATGTGCGGCGTTATCTGAGGTGCCGCGGGCTAGGACTAGAACCGATTGAATATCGTTGGTTTTTAGAAGATCAGAGAGCGCCTTAAATTGGCTCTCAGCAGAGATTAACTTTGTAAATACTGCAGGGATCTCAGCAATCTCTGATTGCATGATCTTTCCTATTTGGTGCACGCGATATTTTCGCATGAAAGTGGAAACTTTCCTAGCGCGGGGCAGCGCTAGTTGGTAGCGTAAGCCTGTGCCTCACGAGGATTTAATATCTATTTTCCATAAAGGGATGCCAATCGCAGCCCAGGGGTTAACTACTTCGCAATTCCTCGCTACCAAACCAAATCTCTTTACTTCAGATTTTCAATTTCCAGTAATGGTTCTGCGCGATAGCTCGCTCGAACATAACATCAAGCGCATGGCTGCTTATTGCAAGGGGCATGGTTTTGAATTAGCGCCACATGCCAAGACTCCGATGTCACCACAGATTGCCAAGCGACAGATCGATGCCGGAGCTTGGGGCTTAACTGTTGCCAACTTTAACCAGGCGCGAATCATGGTTGAGTATGGATTTAAGAAGTTAATCATCGGCAATGAAGTTATGGAGCCGACTTCAATTGCTGAGATTGCCAAGATCAATGGCAGCGGCGCAGGACACATCATTTTCTATATTGATTCACTTGCTGGGTTAAAGATCGCACAAAGTTCGATTGATGGTGTGGCAAATGCGAAACTCAATATCTTTATGGAGATCGGCGCTGTGGGCGGGCGCGCAGGAATTAGAGATTTGGGATTACTTAAAGAGATTTTGGCTGAGATCGCTAAAGATGAGCGCATCTATGTTCGCGGGGTATCGGGCTTTGAAGGTGCGGTGCCCGGTGGTGATCGTGCTGGCGTTGGTATTGAGAAGCTAAGAACTTTCTTGCGCCATATCGTGGCTGCCGCAGAAATTACCGCGCCCTTTATCCGTGAAGACAAGATCATTATTTCTGCTGGCGGAAGTTCATTCTTTGATTACGTTGTCGAAGAGCTTTCCAAGTATTCAGGCGATGCCCATCGCATGTTGCGAAGTGGTGGCTATGTAAGCCACGACCATGTTCATTATGAGGACTTGTATCCATTTATGGGTGCGCCAGATGCCGAACGTTTTTATCCAGCGTTAGAACTTTGGGCGCGGGTACTTAGCGTTCCGGAGAGCGATCTTGCGATCTTGAACTACGGCAAGCGCGATGCGGGTAATGATTTAGATAATCCGCTGCCGATCTTGAAACTGGGGAAGACTCCAGAGGCGTTTGTAGGCGAGATTGAGAAGTTAAATGATCAACATGCCTTTATGAAGATCGCGCCAGGAACGGCAGTGGTGGGCGACATAATTGGCTGTGGCATATCGCACCCATGTACCAACTTCGATAAATGGCAGTTAATCCCGCTGGTTAACGATAATTACGATGTCATAGACCTAGTACATACTCACTTTTAATTCTAAGATTTAAGCGCAAACCAACTAAGGAGAAAAGAAAATGGCGAACACAACAATCAAGCATGTAACAGCAAAAGGCGCACCAGCACCAGGTGGTTCATACTCACATGGCGTGATCGCAAATGGTTTTCTCTATACCTGCGGAATGGGTCCAGTAGATCCTGCGACAGGCAAGATTGTTGAAGGTGGAGTTGGTCCACAGACTCGTCAGACGCTAATTAACTTGAAGGCGATCCTTGATGAAGTCGGTGCTGATTTCAGCCAGGTAGTTAAGACAACAGCGCACTTGCAGAACGTGGTCGCTGACTTTGCCGAATACGACAAGGTTTATCGCGAATTCCTTTCTTCGCCGTTTCCAGTTCGCACAACTGTCGGATCTGACTTGATCGGTATTTTGGTCGAGATTGACTTTGTGGTTGCGCTTTAAATGACCTACCAATTTGCCGCAGAGTTAGCCGGGCGCACCATCGTCATAACAGGCGGTGGGCGCAGCATCGGCCGCGAGATGGCGCAAGCTGCCGGGGCTGCCAAGATGAAGGTGGCGATTTTAGAAGTTAATCAAGCAAATCTTGAGAAGACCGTTGCCGAGCTAAAGAGTTCTGGCGCAGATGTAACTGGCTATGTGGTTGATTTACAGGATGAAAAACAGATCAACGATTCGATCGCCCAGATTGAGAAAGACTTTGGAAAGATCGAAGTCTTTGTAAATAATGCGGCATTTCATGATGCCGAAGATCTGCTTGGGACTTCGCTAGAGGTATGGAATAAGACTTTCACGATCAATACCGTGGCGCCGTTTCTATGTATCAAGGCGATCTTGCCGGGAATGATCGCGCGCAAGAGTGGTTCGATAATAAATATCGGAACCGTTAACGCCAAGATGATGATCGGCAGTGATTCATACACCGCATCAAAGGCAGCGCTGCATGCAATTACCCGCACGGTGGCAGTGCGTTATGGCGCACACGGGGTGCGCTGTAACACCATCGTTCCGGGAACAATTGCAACCGAAATCTGGCAAGAGCGCATCGATAGAAACCCAGCGGTCTTTGAGAATCTAAAGTCTTGGTACCCAATGGGCCGAGTAGGAAAGCCATCTGATATCGCCGCCGCTGTTTTATATCTAGCATCTGATCAAGCGCCATGGATGACCGGAACTGAGTTTGTAGTAGACGGTGGATTGCTCGCCGGCTTTGCACCGATGTATCCAGTTGTAGAAGGCTCTGATTAAAGATGGCCGATAACACCTTCACTGTTCGCGGGGCCACGATCATTGATGGCTCAGGATCTGCTGGTGTTAAG
>JBEBBQ010000016.1:0-3887 GCA_041158325.1 Actinomycetota bacterium
CCAGCCAGATAACGCGGCGCAATTCCCAACGAGCCTTCACCGAAAACTGAATTGCAGTTAAGAGATAGACCGCATAAACCCAGCCATGGACAAAGGGAATCCAGGCAACTTTCGCTTTCCAATCATCATTATTTAAAAGGTAGGCAACTGGCAGATCAACAAACCAGAGTAGAAGTGACATTACTCCGGCGATTAACGCCATTACTCGAAATCTCTTTACCGCACCGCTCATGGCTTAATACTACGGCGATAAAAGGGAAGGTAAAGAACTATTGCTGCCATGAGCCACCAAATCGCTACATATGAAATATGTTGCCAGTAATAACCGGCGACCTTGGAAATTGGTGGGTCGGCAACCACGCGATCGCGAATCAACTCACCACTTCTCGTGGCTTCCGACTTAGCGACAATAAATCCGTCATAAAGATCTAAATCCGTTAATCCAACAATCACGCTGCTATCAAGGCGAGAGATGACCCCAGGAACATTGTCTGCGCGATCATCGTTCTGACGTGGTTGCAAAGTTCCAACTAAATCAATTTTTGTTGACATTGCCACTTCTGGATTCTTTAATCGGTCTTCCCAAAGCCCTCGAACTACCAAGACTCCAGATGATGGATCAGAGCCATCAACCTGTAACAACCCAACTTCCCAATCACTTACCTTGCCGTCGACATCTTTCTGAAATGGCGCTTTAAAGTTAGCTACATAAAATCCAGAGAAAGCCACGCTCTTATTTACATTTCTTGAATCAAGAGCTGCTGAGGGCTCGGCTAATTCACTGAGGTAGTAGATTTTTGGATCAATGACTTTAGATGCAGCATTTAACTCTTTTACAATTACTGAGCGATCTAGTTGCCAATTACCTAAAGCTATAAAAACTAGAGCTAGCGAAATTACCCCAGCGCCTTGAAAAAACTTTTTAATTGTCAGTTGGGTTTTCATCTTTGCGGGCGTTCATACGCATGTAACGCTTATAGAAACTACGCAATAAAAAAGCTACAGCGATGCAAAGAAATAAAACGGTGAGCGATCCTGGCCAGCCTTGATCTACAGTTTCTCGCATACCCTAATCATGCCATAATCAACTCATGAAAGAAGCGCAGGAGTTTTCCTACGAAGATCGCTATGGCAAAGCCGGAGGAAATCGTTGGGTTGCATATGCCTTTGCTATTTCTATCGTTGGTCTTCTGTGGATTTTCTGGGCGGGACTTCATCATGCAAATCCATCAATTAGCAGCCAATTAATTTCATTTGAAGTAACAGGTGAAAAAGAGATCTCTCTTCGTTACTCAATAAACCGCACAGATTCAGATCAAGTAGTTATCTGCACGCTAAAAGCCTTAGATCAAGATAAAAGCGTTGTTGGCCAAATAGATGACACCATTCCCGCAGGTGAGCGCATCAGCCAGCAAGTAACTGCTATTCCCACACGCTCGGCGCCGTTCACTGCCAGTATCGCCCGTTGTCGCGCCGAATAATTACTTCGTATACCGTTGCCCCTTATGAGTACCCCACAAACTTGGCTTACCCAAGAAGCCGCGGATCGCTTACGCGCCGAACTCGAAAACCTCGAGAACGTTGGGCGTAAAGAAGTAACGGCAAAGATTGAGGCTGCTCGCGCAGAAGGCGATCTAAAGGAGAACGGCGGCTATCACGCTGCTCGTGATGAACAAGGAAAGATGGAAGCGCGCATTCGCCAGTTAAAGCAGATGCTTGAAAATGCGCACATCGGAACTCCACCAGCTTCTGCAGATGGCACCGTTGGTCCCGGCATGGTTGTTACTGCGATCATCGCTGGCGATGAAGAGAAATTCTTGCTAGGTTCACGCGAGATTGCATCAGGCGATCTAAGCGTTTACAGCGAAAAGTCACCACTTGGAGCCGCAGTGATGGGCGCAAAGATTGGCGATACCGTTTCTTACACCGCACCTAACGGCAAAGAAATCAAAGTTGAAATCAAGGACGCTAAGCCTTATTAACTTCTGATCTAAAATCAGGCTTTGTTTTTATATGGCTATAGACAAGCCAATGACGTTGATTTAACCTTGAAGAATGAACGAAGAAACAGGCTTAGCCAGAGGTTTGGTTGACTTCAAGCTAAAGAAATACATTTCAAGACAAGTTATTGCATCTGTCTATACATTTTTCTTTTTCTTCATTATCGGGGCAACCCCATTTGTCACTTACGCTGGCTACAAAGAGGGTGCGAAGAATTATCCCGAAGGTACTTTTCAACCAATACTTGCTCTAATAATTGTTGGAATTCCCGTATTAGCTTTTGGTCTAATAATCATGCTTCGGCTTTATGTAGAACGTTACATAGCGATTGTAAACACAGCTGAAAATACCGAAGGCTTGAGAGTTACACCAAAAGAGTAAATAAGTATTCTGATTTTTGAGACTCAGTAAGTTGCTCGGCCGCCAGAAGCGTCGAAGGTAAAGCCTGTAGTAAATGAGCATGCTTTCGATGCCATAAAGGCAACGATCTCGGCAACTTCTTCAGGCTGACCAACACGACCCATTGGGATTCGGCTGATCATGTACTTCAGGGTTTCTTCACTGGTATTTGAATTCATTGGAGTGCTGATAACCGCAGGTGCAAGTGAATTGATAACGATTCCGTGTGGTGCAACTTCTTTGGCAACACCTTTCACAAAGCCGATCATGCCGGCTTTAGAGGTGTTGTAAGGAGAAAGGCCTGGGTTACCTTCTTTGCCGGCAATTGATGCCAGATGAACAATGCGGCCGTACTTCTTATCTTTCATTGCTGGAATTACTGCTTGAGTTAACCAGATAGCTCCGTAGAGATTTACTTGGAGAACCTTTTCAAAATCTGCCCATTTCACATCTTCGAGGATTGTGTTGGAAGGGCCAACGATTCCGGCAGTATTGATTAGCGCATCGATCTGACCGTGATCTTTTAGGATGGACGAGATTGCTTTATCTATCTGACTTTGATCCGAAATATCGCAGGTATGAATTTGATTTGCGTTCAGGTTTAGCTCTTTAGCTAAATCACTCAGCGCTGCGGCGTTGAAATCAAGCGCAATAACTTTGGCTCCACGAGATGCAATTAAATGAGCGCTGGCCTTGCCAATGCCTGTGGCGGCGCCTGAGATAACTACAACTTGGCCATTGAATTCAACTAACGATGTGCTGGTCATTTTTTCCCTACTTCATCCGGGGATCGATATGGATCTTTGGCCCATCGCCAGCACCTGCTGGCCGGTTGCCCATAAAGAAATCGTGTACTTCATTTAAGGAAATTGTCGCAGCAATAAGTGGGCGGGGATCAACTTCTCCGCGAGCAAAGATTTCAATTGCACCCTTTAAACCAGGAGATGCCGACAGGATTCCCACTGCAGTTACATCTTTAAGTGCCAGATCACGTGAATCAATAAAACTAGGTTCACCTGAGATGCCGATGTAAACAACGCGGCCACCAGGTTCAACTGCCTGAACAATTTCGTGCGGAATAGATTTATGGTTTGTAGCATCGATGATTCCACCAAAGCCTGTGCGTGGTTTAACTAAATCTGTGCCTGCATTTTTGATTCCGATTTCATGAGCGAGTTTGATTGTGCGCTCATTACGGCCTACTAGGTGCACGTTTGCACCAGCAGCTTGTGCAAGTTGTGCAGCGAGAAGTCCTATGGTGCCAGTTCCGTATATCAAGATTTCTTTTCCTGGGCCGGCAAGGGCCGCTTCAACTGCGCGCAGTGAATTTCCTGCAGGTTCGATTAGGGCACCAATGGCATCATCAATTGAATCTGGAAGTGCATGAAGCGCGCGTTCTGGAACTAGAAGTTTTTCCGCACAAGCACCTGGCCAACCATTGCGAACTCCGATTTCATAGCGATCATCGCAAACATGTTGGCGACCTG
>JBEBBQ010000017.1:0-4676 GCA_041158325.1 Actinomycetota bacterium
TTACGCCCGCTTCTTCAGGAATTAAGTTCTTTAGGATCGCTTTTAGTCGGGTGCGCTCTGATTCAGGAAGGCGCTTTGAAATACCGCTCATTCCGCCGCCAGGAACATAGACAACATAACGACCAGGAAGTGAGATCTGGCTAGTTAAGCGCGCACCCTTTTGACCGATTGGATCTTTAGTAACTTGTACAAGAACAGGTTGACCTGTCTTTAGAACCATTTCAATTTTGCGTGGTTGCGTCTCTGAAATACCTGCGGCATCCCAGTTAACTTCACCGGCATAGAGAACTGCGTTACGGCCCTTACCAATATCTACGAAGGCAGCTTCCATTGATGGAAGAACGTTTTGAACGCGACCGAGATAAACGTTTCCGACGTAAGAAACGTTGGCGTTACGGTTTACATAGTGCTCAACCATGACTTTATCTTCGATAACAGCGATCTGAATACGATCACCAATCTGGCGAACTACCATCTCGCGATCAACGTTTTCGCGACGCGCTAGAAATTCTCCATCAGTAATGATTGTTCCGCGACGGCGATATGGCTCGCGGTAATCTCCGCGACTGTCATTTCGATTGTCACTACGTCCCCCACGATCGCGATCGCGACCACGGCTACGTGTTCCACGTTCGTTTCGATCTGGGCGCGCAGGACGCTCGGTACGTTCGCGAACTTCGCGGACCTTAACAACTGTAATTACGCCATCTTCATCAACAATCTCGCCAGGTGTTACACCTTCGCCAGTTGCACGACGGCGACGGCGACGGCGATGAGTTGCACCTTCTGCAGAACCTTCGCTCGATTCATCTGAAGCATCTGAACCCTCTTCTGTGCTGCTTGCATCTGTGCCATCAGCGTTCGGCTTGCGACGACCACGTCCACCACGACGGCGACGGCGATTGCGTCCACCGCGTCCATCTGAATCATCAGCGTCGGCAGAATCAGGCGCTGCTGCAGAAGTGCTCACCTTCTCGTCAGAACCGCTTTCGGCTTCGACTTTCTTTGCGCTCTTCTTTGCAACAGCCTTAGGGGCTTTCTCAACTGGAGCTGCTTGAAAAATTGGGACAGGAATCGAAGGAGCTTTCTTCTTCGATTTACTTTCAACCGCCTCGACTGCCGGGGTTGCTTCAACATCTGCGCTTGCTTCGGCAGATTTCTTCTTGCTTGTCTTTTTCACCGCACGTTTGCGCGGTGACTTTGGCTCAATCGCCATGGCACCAAATCCTCTATGCGTTTAATTAAACGCGCTCTGGCTTGTAGATACTCAACTAGCTAGCGCCCCGAACGGGATGCGCACTTGGGTCAAATCCTTCAAGCAAATCTCTGTGTGCACTTCTGTGTTAGTCCGCCGCTGGCTGTGTGCCGCGAATTGGTTCGCGAGCCGCGCTGAACTGTTGGGGTAAGTATGCCAGATGAGAGGGGTAAATCGCGAAATGAGCGGGGTTTGCGCCTAAATTAGCCGCGGTGGCGAGCGTTTACGTTTTGCAATAGACCGAAACCGATCATATTGGCGAACATGCTCGATCCACCATAAGACAGGAATGGCAATGGAACACCAGTCATTGGCATCATGCCCAAAGTCATTCCAATGTTTTCAAAAGTTTGAAAAGCAAACCAAGCAATAACGCCGGTACAAACTAATTTTCCGTAGGGGTCGCTAGATCTGCGAGCAATACCAAATGCCCTCATCAGAATAACTAGATATAAGAGGATGATAAATCCAGAACCAAGGAAACCTAACTGCTCGCCGGCAACTGTAAAGATAAAGTCAGTCTGTTGTTCTGGAACGAATCGGCCATTTGTTTGCGGGCCATCAAATAAACCAGTACCAAGCAATCCACCAGAGCCGACTGTTATTCGTGCCTGACGTAATTGGTAACCACTCCCCTGCGAATCGGCATTTGGATCAACAAAAGCTTGTAGGCGCTTTACTTGGTAATCATTGATGACGCCAACTTGCACCGCTGCAAAACTGCCGACAACTGCAACAAGAATCAAACCTGCAACCCAACGAAGTGGTGCGCCAGATACAGCGATAATTGTTACTACTGCAATGCTAATGATGAAAACCGTACCCATATCTGGTTGAGCCAAAATCAACAGAACTGGAACCGCTGCAATAACAAGTGCCTGCATTACATCTCTATGAGACGGCGCATCTGAGTCGTGGCTGCGCTCCGATAAAATCATCGACATGCCAACGATAATTGAAATCTTGGCGAGCTCTGCCGGCTGAACTTGGAATCCACCAGGTAGTCCGATCCAAGCATTTGCACCATTTACTTCTTCACCTATACCAGGAATCAAAACTAAGGTAAGTCCAACTACGCCACCTATCCATAAGAACGGTGTGTAGGCGCGAATCAATCGGTAATCAATAATTGTGGTTCCCCAGGCAAGTAGTGAACCGATCAAGATATTTACAACATGGCGCTTTAAGTAGTACTCAGGATCTAAGCCATTTGCCGCATACCAATTTCGCGTTGCCGCATAAACCAAGAGAGTGCCGATTACCAACAGCGCTGCAACTGCAACTGTGAGTATTGGATCAAAGCCAGCAAAAGCTGATGGGCGCTGGGATTTGCGATAGTTAATGCGCTGGGAAGCTAAGCTCATTTGGCACCCTTAACTTTTGTTGCTGGAGAAAT
The DNA here is from genome assembly GCA_041158325.1 of Actinomycetota bacterium. Taxonomy (GTDB): domain Bacteria; phylum Actinomycetota; class Actinomycetes; order Nanopelagicales; family Nanopelagicaceae; genus Planktophila. The sequence goes on from JBEBBQ010000017.1 coordinate 2,652, forward strand.
CTTCGGTAATCCTACGGGCGGAATTCCACTTGGGAACAAAATCTTCGCTGAACTTACCTTCGATCCCTCAACGCCAAATAAAGTCTCGTAAATCTTGCGTGTTCCAACACCTGATACAGATGCACCAAAACCGCCCTGGCTCACCATCATGACAACTGCAAATCTCGGTTTATTGGTTGGTCCGTAAGAGGCAAACCAAGATGTATCTGCCTTAGGGCTGCCATTTGGATTGCGACCAAAAACTTGCGCTGTTCCGGTTTTTCCACTGACTGGAATCGGGAATGAACTAAATGCTCCAGCGCCAGTTCCGCTAACTACTACTTCGCGAAGTGAACGGTTTAGGAACTTCATCGTCTCTTTATCGGCAGGCAGCACTCCCAATTTCTCTGGCTTAAATTCTTTAATTACAGTGCCGTCGGTTTTCACAATCGCTTTAGCAATAGTCGGCTTCAAAATCGTTCCGCCATTGGCAATTGCCGCATACATCTGCGCCAGTTTTAGTGGAGAAATAACTGTGTCACCTTGGCCGATTGAGAAGTTAACAGCATCTCCGGCGCGGATCTTGTCACCGTCTAAGCAGTTCTCGTAGGCAAGCTGCACTAAGAAAGCGGTCTGCTGGCTCTTTGAGGCACGATCCTTATAGTTACAATAGAAATCTTTATTCTGCTCATACCAAGATTTACGCCACTCGCGATCTGCCAAACGTCCAGATGATTCAGAAGGTAAATCGATTCCTGTTTTTACGCCAATCTGGAAACCTTTAGCTGCGTTAAAGAAGTAATCATTGGCGCTGGATTTAGGCTTTAAGCCGCCGTCTCGTAGCCATTCATCAAATGCGATGCGATACCAAATCGTGTCGCAGGAAATAGCCATCGCCTTGGTCATAGAAATTCGACCTTGCGCTTTACTTTCAAAGTTCTGGAAAGCGCGGGTACCGACTTCTACTTGTGATGGGCAGTCGTAAGTAGCGCCTAAGTCATAGCCTGCATTTGCCGCAGCAACTGCAGATACAACTTTAAATGTTGAGGCGGGAGCAAAAAGTCCTTGAAGTGCACGTGAGAGCGCTGGAACACCAGCCTTTTCGCTATATAGATTCTTAGCTTCAGCAACTGTTAACCCGCGCTCATATGAATTTGGATCGTAAGTTGGATGAGATGCCAGCGCGATTATCTGACCATTTCGAACATCCATTACAACTGCCGCTGCTCCATCTGATGGATAACCCATTGATCGTGCACGACGGACTGCATCAGCTAGCGCAGATTCGGCTGCAGCTTGAACACGGACATCGATACTGGTTACCAAGTGATTGCCACCAATTGGCTTGGAGTTTTGTGTTGTACTCGTAACCGCTTCTTTACGATCAACAATCACGGTCTTTATGCCTGGTGTTCCTCGTAGATATTCATCGTATTGAATTTCCAGACCGGCTTTACCAATTGATTCGGATCTAAAGTAACTACGGCCGTTGGCGCCAGATAAATCTTTCTCAGTTAGCGGCCCGATATATCCAAGCAAGTGCGCTGCATTGGCGCCGGCATTTGCAGGATAGTTTCTGATTGAAACTGGTGTCGCTGATATGGCTGGATATTGATCCGGGCGTTCGACGATACGTAGAGCAAGTTCGGGGTCGGCTTCTTTAGTTAGTGGAATTGGTTGAAAACGCGATCCGGTCCAACAGCCAGCGCGTTGGCCTTTAGGAAGTTCTCCGCAAAGTCGGGTTCTCTGAAAAACATCGCGATATTCGATTTTTAGCAATGCAGAAATGCTTTGCAGCACAGCGATGCCTTTATCTGGTTGGCGATCTAACTTTGTGCGATCAACCGTTATCGCCACACCGACTCGGTTAAGTGCAAGTGGTACTCCCGAGGAATCCACAATCAAACCACGGGTTGCGGGGGTAACAACGTCACGGCTTTGAATTGAAAGTGCGGCATCGCGGTATTTCGGACCTGCGGCAACTTGGAGATAGAACAAGCGACCCATTAGCCCAAAGAGGAGAGAGAAGATAAAGATTTGAACAAC
>JBEBBQ010000018.1:0-14472 GCA_041158325.1 Actinomycetota bacterium
CAATAGCGGAATTGGTCTTGCCTTCACAGAGCAAACCAAGAACTAATTGCTCAAAAGGATTGAGTTCGCGTGCGGTTATCGTTATATCCCTAGTCATCATGACCTCTCCGTCTCCTTCAGTGTCCTCTCTTTCCTCCTAGGTTACCAACCAGTAGTATGGGCAAATGTCTCAGATCACCAGCCGCCGAGAGGGCGCAATCCAGATCCTCTCCTTTAACCGCCCAGAAAAGATGAATGCGCTTACCCGTGAGATGTATGCGGGCTTAGCGAACGGGCTCAATGAGGCGGCAGGTGACTTCGGGGTCAGAGCGGTCGTAATCACATCTGAGGGCGATCACTTCACTGCAGGTAATGACATCGCCGATTTTCTGGCCAATCCACCTACTAATGAAGATAGCGATGTTGCACGCTTTCTCGGTTCACTACTCGAGTTTCCAAAACCTCTAATTGCCGCAGTAAAGGGAAATGCCGTCGGCGTCGGAACAACAATGTTGCTGCATTGTGATGTTGTAGTTGCGGGGCCCAGCGCAAAGTTTTCGATGCCATTTGCATCGCTTGGATTAGTACCAGAAGCCGGTTCCAGTTACCTCTTTCCACTTTTAGTGGGCTATCAAAGAGCTGCCAAGATTTTTATGACTGGTGAAAGTTTTGATACCGATAGCGCGGTCAATATGGGTCTCGTTGCATCTATCGCATCTGATCCTTTACGTGAAGCGATGGAGATTGCAATTCACATTTCGGAGCAACCTCCACAAGCGATGATCAACACGAAGGCGCTTTTAAAGGCAAGCAAGCACGATGCTGTAGCAGCGGTTATGAAGGCAGAATTTGAACTCTTTTCACTCGCCCTTCAATCTGATGAAGCGATGGAAGCGTTTATGAACTTTATGGCTAAGAAGGGTAAGTAATGACAATCTCTGGAGATCTTTCAGGAAAGCGAATCTTTGTTACTGGAGGATCGCGCGGTATCGGTTTAGCGATCGCCCTACGTGCGGCGCGAGATGGCGCTTCAGTTGCAATTGCAGCCAAGACTTCTGAGCCCAATCCAAAGTTGCCGGGCACCATTCACTCCGCAGCTCAAGAAATCCGAGATGCTGGGGGAATAGCGCTGCCTATCCAATGCGATCTACGGGATGAAGAGCAGATTGCCGCAGCCGTGAATCAAGCGGCGCAGGAATTTGGCGGTATCGATATTTTGATAAATAACGCAAGCGCCATCAATCTAACGCCAACTGAAGCCACACCAGCAAAGCGTTTTGATTTGATGTTTGATGTAAATGTGCGCGGAACTTTTTTAACTTCTCAAGCTGCGATTCCGCATCTGCGTGAATCCGCCAAGGCCGGGCGCAATCCACACATTCTGACTCTCTCTCCACCACTTTCGATGAAAGCAAAGTGGTTCCAACACCACGTTGCCTACACAATGGCAAAGTACGGAATGTCTATGTGTGTTCTAGGAATGTCAGAGGAGTTTCGTAAGACCGGCATCGCAGTAAACGCGCTTTGGCCACGTACGGCGATTGATACCGCCGCCCTGCAAATGATTCCAGGCATTGATACGGCAGCCTGTCGCACTCCAGAAATTTTGGCAGATGCCGCTTACGTAATTCTCAATCGCGAATCCAAGGATTGCACCGGAAACTTCTTTGTCGATGATGAAGTTCTAGCGTCTATTGGCGTTACCGATCTCGATAAATACTCAGTCGTGCCTGGAACAACGGACTTTCTTCTTGACTTCTTCCTCGATTAAAGACCATCAACAAGTACTGGCGCTGCTTCAAGACCACCCAAAGCATCTGGAGACTTTCTCTACCTATGCACCTGCGCACAAGTTTATTGAAGCGGTCGTAAATCCGGATGGCTTTAGTTTCTCTGTAAATGATGAAGATGGCTCTATTTTTGCGATGGCGCTCGGAACTAATCCAGTCATCTTGGATGGCGATGAGATTGCCACTTCTAGAAATGTAGAGATGGACTCAGGGAAGTACAAGAGACAGGTCAGTTGGGATCTTTATTCCATCGATACCGAAAGTTTTCGAAATTTTGACCCCGCAATCGAATCAACTGACCATTCGGAGATTGAAGCTTTCTTGAGAGCGCATGCCCGTAAATCCTCTGTGTGGCCAGGCAATCAGGAAGTTCTTTTCTGGGGAGAAATTCGTGAGCAAGAACAACTGGTTGCAACAGGAGCTTTAGTTCAATGGCGCACCGGGCAAGTTATGTTTGCATCAATTGCCACCCATTCGGATTATCGTTCCAAAGGTTTAGCCCAAAGACTTGTATCACAGATGCTAGGTAATGCAAGCAGAAGTGGAATAACTCACGTTGGTCTGGGAGTTTTCTCAGAGAATGGCAGCGCCAAACGCGCATATGAAAAAGTAGGATTCAATTTAATTGGAGAGTTCACTTCCTACCAAAGAATTACCGCTTAACCTCTAGACTTATCAAAAAACCGCGAAGGAAAAAATGCAACTAGAATTTAATGGAACCAATGTCATTGCCGAGAGTGAACGCTCCGGAAGGGCATCTTCGCTCTTCTGGCCCTGGGCCGGGGCGAACGTCTCGCTTCTGGCCCTCTCTTATGGTTCCTTCTTTCTTGGCTTTGGCATCTCATTCTGGCAAGCAACATTTGCGGCGATTATCGGTACGGTCCTTTCCTTCTTGCTCGTAGGGTTTAGCTCTCTAGCTGGTAAGAAGTCGAATGCACCAACCATGGTTCTATCTCGCGCAGTCTTTGGGGTTAAGGGAAATATCGTTCCTGGTTTTATGTCATATCTGGTCTTTGTTGGCTGGGAAACAGTTTTGGTTTCACTTGCAACACTGGCAACTGGCACAATCTTTATGCGCATCGGCGATATTGACCGAAATCTCGCAATGGTAATTGGATTCGTTGTAGCCGTCTCCCTGACTATGTATGGGGGAGTGTTGGGGCATCAAGTGATTATGCGCCTGCAGAAATATTTAACTTTGATAACCAGTTTTGCCACTCTTATCTATATCGTCCTAACTTTTGATGAGGTTTCTTGGGATAAAGTTTCGGCAGTACCTGCCGGGAATGCCCAAGCATTTATTGGAGCGCTGATATTCGGAATCACTGGAATTGGCTTAGGTTGGGTTAACACCGCTGCCGATTATTCGAGATATTTGCCAAGGAACACATCCAGTAAATCCGTCGTCGGCTGGACCGTACTTGGCGCCTCAATTGTGCCTATCATTTTGGTTATTTACGGTGCCGCTCTTTCAGGAAGTGATCCAAAGTTGAGTGAAGCGATCGCTATGGATCCAATTGGCGCGCTTACTACTTTGCTACCGACTTGGTATCTCGCCTTCTTCGCTCTTATTGCAATTCTAGGTTTGGTTGGTGGCGCGATTCTTGATTTGTACTCATCCGGTCTGACTTTACTCGCTATAGGAGTGCCGATTAAACGTCATTTTGCGGCGCTTTTTGATGGAGCAATCATGTTGGTAGGAAGCATTTACCTAGTTTGGATTGCTGATAACTTCTTCTATCCATTCCAAGGTTTCCTAATTACCCTCGGGGTCCCAATTGCAACTTGGTCAGCAATATTTGTTACCGATGTATTGCTACGAAAGCGCGCATATTCTGAAGCTGATCTCTATAACGCCAGCGGAAAGTACGGCTCTATGAATAAGAGATCACTTTCAATCATGGCTGTCGGTACCTTTATTGGTTGGGGCTTCGTTACAAATACATTCGCGAGTTGGCTCTCATGGCAGGGGTACCTACTCTTCATTATCGGTGGAAGAGATGGATCTTGGGCCTATTCCAACGTTGGCGTCATCCTCGCGCTTCTGGTTGGCTTCTCAGGGCATTACCTACTTGCAGCAAGGAAAATTCGAGCCGAAGAGGGGTGAATCTAGTTAAAGTATGGGCATGAAGGATCGGATTTCCCCGTTACGCGATTTTTTAAACCGTGAGTCAACAGGCGGATTACTTATCCTGGTCGCCTCGGCTCTAGGTCTGCTAGCCGCTAATTCTCCGGTTTCTGATAGTTACTTTTCTACTCTCGATGTGCATGTAACACTTGGTAGCGGTTGGCACTTACTGGATTTGTCGATCCTCAAGGTAATCAACTATCTATTCATGACGATCTTTTTCTTTGTTGTTGGTCTAGAAATCAAGCGAGAGTTAACGTCTGGCCATCTAGCAACCTTTAAGAAAGCACTTTTACCTTTCGTTGCAGCGCTAGGTGGAATGCTCTTTCCGGCGGCCATCTATCTTCTGATCGCAGGTAGAGAAGCACCGGCCGGATGGGGTGTGCCAGTTGCAACGGATATCGCGCTAGCGGTTGGTTTGCTCACGATGTTAGGACCTAGCGTGGCTGCTTCTCTGCGCTCCTTTCTTCTTGCACTTGCAGTCATCGACGATATTGGAGCCATTCTGATAATCGCATTTGTTTATTCAACCGGGATCAAATTCTCCTGGTTAGCAGCTGGCATTTTAAGTATCGCGTTGATCGCACTGCTTAAGCGGGCAAGAGTTTCCTCGTTATTTATATATACGATATTTGCTTTTACGCTCTGGTTCTCACTCTATAAAACTGGAGTGCATCCGACTTTGGCAGGGGTAATCCTTGGGTTGCTGGTTCCAAATGTGCCGTTGAATCGAGCCAAGATTGTCGATGTTGAAGATGGTTCAGTTTCAGTGATTGAGTGGTTAGAGCATAAATTCCACCCGATCAGCACCTTCCTGATTGTGCCGCTCTTTGCTTTTGCAAATACGGGTGTAGTGATTACCGCTGATTCAATTAAAGGAGCGTCGCAATCAATGATCGCTTGGGGAATCTTCTTTGGCTTAGTTATAGGTAAGCCGCTCGGGGTTTTAGCTGCTGCCCTATCCGCTCGATCGATGAAGCTCGTTGAGTTACCTGAAGGGGTAGGTAAATCTTCGCTTGTTGCAACAGGAAGTGCGGCAGGTATTGGATTTACAGTTGCGATATTTATCGCCAATCTAGCCTTCTCCGATCCGGTTATTCAGGATATTGCGGTAATCGCAGTGATCTTCGCGTCAGTTGTGAGCGCTGCAATTTCAGCCGCGCTATTTAAGTTTTTTCAGCGGAGTACAACAAAATAGATCAATCCAAAGAGAAAGACCCCGCCGGTTTCTCGACGGGGTCTTTCTCAGTTAAAAATTAACCAGGTTCGATTTAGATATCGAAGTAGAGTTCAAACTCTGCTGGGTGTGGACGCAAACGAACGTAATCAACTTCGTTCTTACGCTTCCACTCGATCCAAGTTGAGATGAGGTCTTCAGAGAAGACTCCACCCTTTGTAAGGAACTCGTGATCCTTCTCGAGGCTATCTAGAACTGCATCAAGCGATCCTGGAACCTGAGGGATGGCTGCAGCTTCTGCACCTTCGAGTTCGTAGAGATCCTTATCAACCGGGGCAGGTGGTTCGATTTTATTTACGATTCCATCGATACCGGCCATCAACATTGCAGCGAATGCTAGGTATGGATTTGATGATGGATCTGGGCAGCGGAACTCAATGCGCTTTGCCTTTGGTGATGAACCAGTAATTGGGATACGGATACATGCAGAACGGTTACGTGCTGAGTAAACGAGGTTTACTGGAGCTTCATAACCTGGGACTAAGCGACGGTACGAGTTAACAGTTGGGTTGGTGAAGGCAAGTAGTGATGGAGCGTGCTTCAAGAGTCCGCCGATATACCAACGTGCCATATCTGAAAGATCTCCATATGTTCCAGCTTCGAAGAAGAGTGGCTTGCCATCTTTCCAAAGTGATTGGTGAACGTGCATACCTGAACCGTTATCTCCGAAGAGAGGCTTTGGCATAAACGTTGCAGTCTTGCCACCTTCCCAGGCAACGTTGCGAATGATGTACTTAAACTTCATCAATTCATCACCGGCGCTAAGGATGTCTGTAAAGCGATAGTTAATTTCCATCTGTCCTGCTGTACCAACTTCGTGATGTGAGCGCTCTACTAGCAAGCCGGCGCGACCAAGTTCCATAACCATTTCATCGCGAAGATCTGCGAATTGATCAGTTGGAGAAACTGGGAAGTATCCGCCCTTGACGCGTGTGCGGTAACCGCGGTTTGGTGTGCCATCAGGGTCTGCAACGATGCCGGTATTCCAAGCGCCTTCGTATGAATCAATGTGGTGGAAAGACTCGTTGATTCCAGTGCTAAAGCGCACTGCATCAAAGACGTAGAACTCAGCTTCTGGAGCAAAGAATGCCTGATCTGCGATTCCTGTTGACTTCAAATAATCGACAGCCTTTGCAACAACTCCGCGAGGATCGCGTGAATAAGGTGTGTTATCTGATGGATTATGTACAGAGAAGAGAATGACTAGAGTTTTTTCTAGTCGGAATGGATCGATAAATGCTGAAGATGGAATTGGCAGCAACTTCATATCTGATTCGTGAATAGACTGGAATCCGCGGATCGATGAACCATCGAACATCAGGCCATCGGTAAAGACCGCTTCATCGAATGATTCAACTGGAACGTTGAAGTGATGCTGGATGCCAGGTAGATCGGTAAAGCGAACATCAACGAGCTTTACATCTTCTTTCTTGATGTAAGCAAAAACTTCTGCTGCATTTTTAAACATTAATCGAACTCCTCATGTAATCGAATTTTTCGAGTCTAAGGCCGAATTTGATATCTGCCAGATTCAATCAGGTGTACTCGGGGCCTCACCTTTGAGGGCGACCGATCTGGGTAAACCCTAAGTCTCAATAGACCTTTTGGCATAACTGGCGTGTTACAGCCATGTAAAACCTTCAGCCGCTGACGCTTGCTTCACGTGTAAAACCTTCAGCCGCTGACGCTTGCTTCACGTGTAAAACCTTCAGCCGCTGACGCTTGCTTCACGTGTAAAACCTTCCTGAAAGCCTGGCGAAGACTCGGTAGGCTCTAGCCATGAAACACCAGATCAGCCTTGGCCGCCGCTTGCTCGGCCTGACCATCGATTGGTTAATGTGTTACGCAATCGCCCTAGGTCTGATCGGTGAAACCACATGGACGCTGGCCATCTTTTTCTTAGAGACCTTCTTGCTCACCGCACTCGGGGGAGCCACTGCTGGCCATCGCCTGATTCGCGTAAAGGTCGTTAATTTTCAAACGGGCGCCAATCCAACGGTCCGTCAATCCTTTATTCGCACCGTGTTGCTCTGCCTAGTAGTTACTGCAATTACTTATGACGACAATGGCCGCGGTATTCATGAACGACTTAGCGGGACAAAGCTCTTCGATCTAAGAAAAACTACCTTTTAGGAATACGAACACCCTTTGGCATCGGTCCCTTAGGAATTGGAATCGACATACCGCCAACAGCCTTAAATCGTGCACGTACTTCGCGCATCTGGTGAGCAGATAACTTCTTAGGCAACTTAGTCAGGTGCTTCTGTAATTTGCGAAGTGGGACTTGGCCAGGACCGTCTCCAACATAAACTTCAGTTACCGGAACTCCGGGTGCGAAACGTTCTGATCTCTTTCGCTCTTCTTGCAACATCATTCGCACTGCTTGTGTGCCTTCGCCTGTAACTACAATGCCAGCGCGACCGATACTGCGATGGACCATATCTTGATTCTTAGTAACGGCAACGGCTGGAGTAGTAACCCAACCTTTACGAATTGCCATCAAAACGCTGGCTCCGGCGCCGATCTGTCCTTCAATTGAGACGTAGGCTGCAGAAGATGCGATGCGAGTAAAGAAGAACATCGCAGCAAGAGCTGCGATAGGAAGTGAGACAAAGCCAAGATAGATCGGATGTCCAATGACTAGGCCAGTTGAAATACCGATTGACCAGGTAATTGCGAAAACGCCAAAAATTCCTGCACCGATCCAAGGCTTAACGCTCTTGGTAACTGAGTAGGCATCACGGAAAGTTTTGAAACGGACCTTTTTTACTTTTGGCTCTTTCGCCTTCTTTTTAAACATGGTCGTTAGTTTAGGGGAGCGGGTGCCGTACCACCAAGGCGAAGTGGCGCCCAGCGTTGCCCAAGATGGCTATCTGGGTACTTTTCCTGCACTTCATGAAGTAGCGCAATCATCTTTTCGCGCAAAATCTTTTCTCCAGCTTCGACATCTTCACCCTTTTTGAAGTGAAGTGGCTCACCGAAAGTTACATAGATTGGAACCTTTTTGCGACGAAGATCGCGCCTGACGCCCTTAGTCCAGATTCGTTGCGATCCCCAAATAACTGCAGGGATCACAGGAACATCCGAGCCCATCGCTAAGCGGATAGCACCAGACTTTAAATCTTTTATCTCGAAACTCTTCGAGATAGTTCCTTCCGGAAATATGCCAACTATTTCGCCACCACGTAGCGCCCGAAGTGCAGCAACAAAAGAAGCCGAACCATTGTCGCGATCTACATTTATGTGATGCATCCCCCGCATAAGAGGTCCCGCTAACTTGTTATCAAAAATTTCCTTCTTGGCCATAAATCTAACTAATCGATTAGCAGGTAGCGCAGCTGTTCCAATAAGTGCAAAATCCAAGTAGCCGATGTGGTTCATCGCAAGAATCGCGCCACCTTTGCGCGGGATATGCGCCTCGCCCTCAAAACTAAATTGCAGTCCGAGGTACTTCCAAAAGGTCTTTAACGCAACGATTACCGGCGGATAGACAATTTCAGCCAAGGTTTGAACCTTGAGCAACGCGAGCTTCTTGCGCTTGCTTATAAAGCTTTCCAGCGCGATAACTTGAGCGAACGAGCGGGCCGCTCATTACTCCCAGGAAGCCAACCTCTTTCGCTTCGGCAGCAAGTTCCACAAACTCTTCAGGCTTAACCCAGCGTTCTACAGGATGATGCTTATTTGTGGGACGCAGATACTGGGTGATCGTAATCAAGTCACATCCCGCATCGTGTAAGTCGAACAGGGCCTGAGAAATTTCTTCGCGAGTTTCACCAAGTCCCAAGATGAGATTAGATTTTGTGATCAATCCATACTCGCGGGCCATATTGATGACATGCAGTGATTTTTCATAAGTAAATGCCGGACGGATTCTCTTGAAAATGCGGGGGACCGTCTCCAAATTATGGGCAAAGACTTCAGGTTTAGTTTCAAATATTTGATTGAGAAGTTCGGGTTTGGCGTGGAAATCCGGTGCCAACATCTCAACGCCACAACCTGGATTTAGCTCATGTACCTGTCGAATAGTTTCGGCATACAACCAAGCGCCTTCATCTGGCAGATCGTCACGAGTTACTCCAGTAATCGTTGCGTACTTGAGACCCATCGTCTTTACAGACTCGGCAACCTTACGTGGTTCTTCGCGATCAATCGGAAGTGGCTTACCAGTATCGATATTGCAGAAATCGCAGCGACGTGTGCAACGGTCGCCACCAATTAAAAATGTTGCTTCTTTATCTTCCCAACATTCAAAAATATTTGGACACGCCGCTTCTTGGCAGACAGTGTGCAGACCTTCGCTCTTAACCAGCGAGCGAAGCCTGGTGTATTCAGGCCCCATATTTGCGCGGGTCTTAATCCACTCAGGTTTTCTTTCGATTGGAGTCTCGGTATTACGCGCTTCTATGCGAAGTAACTTACGTCCATCTGGAGCGATGCTCATACGCTTACCTTACCTAGTGCAGCGGTAATCTCTTTCTCAACGATCGAAATGACCTCGGAAACGGCAATTTCCCGCCCGAGTTCACGCGCCATCGAGGTCACAGCCGCATCATCAATTCCGCAGGGAACGATCTGCCCAAAGGCAGTCAGATCAGGGCTCACATTTAGCGCAAATCCATGCATCGTCACTCCAGAGGCAACTCGGATTCCGATCGCGGCAATTTTCCGCTCACCCTTTTCGTCGCAGACCCACACGCCGGAACGTCCATCAACTCTTTGCGCGGTGATTCCAAATCTTGCGCAAACTTCAATTAGCGCTGATTCGAGAGTTCTAACAAAGCCAACAAGTTCGGTTGGCTTAAGCAACTTAACAATTGGGTAGCCAACTAGTTGTCCGGGTCCGTGCCAAGTAATTCTTCCGCCACGATCAACATCTATAACTGGAGTGCCATCAGACGGGCGCTCGAAATCTTGGGTTCTTTTTCCGGCGGTGTAAACCGATGGATGCTCCAACAAAATTAAGGAGTTAGAACGGGTGCCTGCAATAATTTCTTTATGAAACTGGCGTTGCATTTCAAGCGCTGCTTCGTAACCAACTAATCCCGCGCGCGAAATTACGATCGCCGAGGAGTTGGGGGCTTGTTGTGCATCCACACCTACAGCCTAAAGGTAGGCTGTACCCCTAGTGAAATTTGCTTGATCAATGCAGCGAAAGGCCAACTCAACGTGTCAAAAACGATCCAACCTCAAAGCACACAAAAGAATCGCAAACCCTTCGCTTGGGCGATGTTGGTTGTAATCCTCTGGTTTGTCATCACCGGCATCTTTGGACCGCTATTTGGAAAGTTGACCTCAGTCCAGGAGAACAACAACTCATCGTTTTTACCTAAAGGCGCTGAGGCTACTTTGGCGGCAGATCAGATAAAGCTTTTCTCTGCTGAGGATTCATTTAACTTCCCAGCACTAGTTCTTTTCGAGGGCAGTTCAACTCCTGCAACGTTTGCGGCGATTAATGAGCGAGTACTGCAAGTTGGCAATCTCACTTTGGCAGGAACCACCGCAAAGATATCTGAATTCCTTGCTCCCGGTGCCGGCATTTCAGTCTTTCCTTCGCAAGATGGAGAAGCGCTCCTTGCAAATATTCCGCTCGATGGAAATGCCATCTCCAAACTTCTTCCAAATGACGAGCCAGTGCTCCCAGCAGTAGTAGAAGCTTTGCGCGAGGATCTCGAGCCAATCGCTAAGGCAAATGGTTTTGAACCTTATGTAACTGGACCGGCTGGTTTACTCGGAGATCTATTCGGAGCTTTTGGTGATATCGATTCTAAGTTGTTGTTAACTACACTCGGAGTCGTTGCAATAATCCTGATCGTTGTTTACCGCTCACCAGTTCTCTGGATAATCCCGCTTCTCTCAGCTTTATTCGCGCTTTCGACCGCCGGTGGCATTGTTTACCTGCTCGCTAAGAACGACATCATTGATGTGGACGGGCAATCGCAAGGAATTCTCTCGGTATTGGTAATTGGTGCAGCTACGGATTACGCGCTTCTTTTAATCGCTAGATATCGTGAAGAGTTACATTTATTCGAAAATCGTTTCGATGCCATGAAAGCGGCATATAAAGGTGTGTGGGAACCCATCTTGGCTTCCGGTTCTACCGTTGCGATTTCGCTTTTAGTTCTGCTCTTTAGCCAGTTAACCAATACAGCGGGCTTAGGGCCGATTGGTGCAATCGGAATCGTTGTATCGATGTTTACAATTCTGACCCTCCTTCCTGCGCTCCTTCTTATCTTTGGCCGCTGGATCTTCTGGCCGCGTATTCCAGAAAATGATGGCGATGATCATGTGATGAGCGGATATTGGTCGAAGATTGCTAATTCAATAGATCGCAATCCTCGTAGAGCATGGATTATTACTGGAGTTGTTCTACTTGCCTTCGCCAGTGCATCAACAACGTTAAAGGCAGATGGCATCGGCACAGTTGATACCTTTACAGGCAAACCTGAATCTGTTGTTGGGCAACGTTTATTAGAGAAGCATTTCCCTGGGGGACAAGGTGACCCAACTCAAATAGTTGTTGCTGTCGATAAAATTGGCGCAGTCACTGCAGCGGTAAAAAATGCACCAGGTGTTACAGAAGTAGTTCCGATGCTCGCAGGAGTTCCAGTTGAAGGAGGCCCGACGCCGGAGGTAAAGGTAGTTAATGGTCGAGCCATCTTGAACGTCACCTTAGATAAGGCGCCCGATAGCGTGGAGGCCGGAAATGATATTCCTAAGATTCGCGAACTCGCTAAGGCAGCAGATTCGACTTCACTAGTAGGTGGCACAAGCGCGGTCTACTTCGATGTGCGAACTGCTAATAATCGAGATAACCGAACAATTATTCCAATTATCTTGCTGGTAATTACCCTGATTCTTGGAGTCTTGCTCCGCAGTATCTTGAGCGCGGTTGTGCTACTCGGCACGGTTGTACTCAGTTACTTTGCAACCTTAGGCGTATGTGCGCTCGTCTTTAACCACGTCTTCGGCTTCGCAGGAGGCGATAACTCATTCCCATTGTTCGCCTTTATCTTCTTAGTTGCACTTGGTATTGACTACAACATCTTCTTAATGACACGCGTGCGAGAAGAGAGCGCCAAGATCGGTACTCGCGCAGGGGTAACTAAAGGCGTGACTGTAACTGGTGCGGTAATCACATCAGCGGGAATCGTCTTGGCAGCAACCTTTGCTGTCCTTGGTCTATTGCCATTGGTGCCACTGGCCCAATTGGGATTCGCGGTTGCATTTGGAGTTCTGCTAGACACGATTATCGTTCGTTCAATCTTGGTTCCTGCACTAGTGCATGAGATTGGACCAAAGATCTGGTGGCCGTCAAAACTTCAGAACAAGTAGCGCTTTAGCAAAATGATTTTGGTAATTGGCGCGGGATTAGCAGGAATGAGCGCTGCGATCACATTGCAGAAAAGTGGCGCCGCTGTTGCTGTGCTTGAAGCCGCTGATCGCGCAGGTGGTCGTGTAGCAAGTGATCTGATCGATGGCTTCACTTTAGATCGCGGATTTCAACTGATCAACGCAAATTACTCCGAGATAAGAAAGGGTAACTATCTCAAGGGCGTAACTTTTGAAGTTGCACCGCGGACTGTTGGTGTAGCAGGTGCTGACGGAATCACCAGGTTAGGCGATCCGCGCTCAGCGCTTTTCTCGATATTTGCGAGCAAAACTGGCACCACTTTGGCAAAAGCGAATTTTCTCAAGTATTTAGCGACTAAGCCGCGCCAGGATGAGAGCGTTGAAGATCATTTGCTACGCGCCGGAACATCTGACCTCTACCAAAAAGTCCTTAAACCCTTTCTCCAAGGAGTCTTCCTCGCTGACCCATCACAAGTGAGCGCAGTTATCGGTCGAGAAATCATCGCCTCATTTATAAATGGAAAGTCAGGTATTCCTTCAAAGGGCGTGGGGGATTTTGCTCTGCATATGGCTGATCAGATCAAAGATTTACGTTTGAACACCCAGGTCGAAGAGATAGATAGCGAAGGTGTAGAAACCAGTCAGGGAAGAATTAATGCGGATGCGGTAATTCTGGCAACAGATCTGACCACCGCCGGACAGCTACTCGGGGCGCAAGAGATTGAACGACTTGCTGGTTCGACAACTTGGTACCACTCAACTCCACTTTCCCCAACCGATAACGCCGAATTAATTGTTGATAGCCAATCGCGCGGACCGGTTGTTAACTCGATAGTTATCTCTAATCTCTCTCGCACCTATGCGCCTAATGGCCAGCATTTGATCTCTTCGACAACAATCAAACATTCATCCGAATCGGAAGTTCGCCGCCACTTAACGCAGATGTGGGGAGTCTCAACGGAGGAATGGAGATTCTTAGCTAAATACGAGATTAACTCAGCTCTACCTTTATTCGGGCCAGGATATAAAAAACGCCAAGGGGTAAATATTGAAAAGAATATTTATTGTGCAGGAGATTACTTAGAATCACCGTCGCAGAACGGTGCGCTGCTTTCTGGCAGAAAAGCGGCAGAGCAGTTATTGATCGATCAACGCCGTTAAGGCGTTGGTGATATGTGGGTAATCCCAAACAAAACCGGCATCGCTCAGAGCGTTTGGCATAACCTTCTTTGAACCCAGAACTTCGCTTGAGAAACCACCGAGTGCGATCTTTAGCGCAATTGCGGGTGCTGGAAAGAGCGCTGGTCGATTCATTGCGCGAGCAAGCGCTGCCGTGAATTCTTGGTTGGTAACCGGATTAGGCGTAGTTAGATTTACTGGACCTGCAATTGGGTGTTCGAGTGCGAAGATAATTGCACGGACTACATCGTGAAGAGTTATCCAAGACCACCATTGCTTACCCGAACCGAGCTTTCCGCCAAGTCCAAATCTAAAGAGTGGCAGCATGCGACCTAGTGCTCCACCAGTTGGGTCAAGAACTAATCCAGTACGTAGTTTTACGGTGCGAACATCACCAGCAAGATCGGCAGCGCCTTCCCATTCGCGGCAAACTGCAGCCAAGAAATCGTTTCCAACAGAATCGCTTTCAACAACAGCGCGATTTCCGGAATCTCCATACCAGCCAATCGCACTAGCTGAGATAAATACCTGTGGCTTAACTTCAGCAACTGCATTAGCGATCGCAGTTGTTCCAAGTAAACGCGAATTCAAAATCTCTGATTTATAACGCTTTGTCCATCGCTTATCGCCAACGCCAACGCCAGCTAAGTGAATAACTGCATCCACGCCACGGAGCGCTTCAATATCTACAAAACCTGTCTTTGGATCCCACTGAATCTCATCAGGTGCAACGGTTGCGCGACGAACAAGGCGCTGAACGGTGTGGCCTTCAGATTTCAAATGCCCGACTAGCGCACTTCCGATAAGAC
>JBEBBQ010000019.1:0-20261 GCA_041158325.1 Actinomycetota bacterium
TAGAGAACACCGGCGGCGCCGCCAACTGCTGCACCCAAGGTAAATGACCACATCTTGTATTTAAATGTAGGAACTCCCATGAGCTCTGCAGCATCTTCATCTTGGCGAATCGCTTCCCAGGCACGACCTGGACGGCGCACAGATAAGCGGCGGATCATCCAGATAGTAAGGAGGATCATGATCAAGACAACCCAGAAGAAGCCCTTCTGATCATCGAGTCTAAATTTAAGTGGCCCTAGATCTGGAGGCATTGGAATACCTGAGATTCCGTTAGGGCCATTTGTCCATGAAACGTTTAGCGCGACGATACGGATAATCTCACCGAAGCCTAAAGTCACAATTGCAAGGTAATCACCGCGCAAGCGAAGCGTTGGGATACCAAGCAAGACACCAGCAAACATCGCCAGACCAATACCGATTGGCATGATCTCCCAAGTATTTAGGCTGGTGTGGATTCCGAGGAAGCCCATTGTGTAGGCACCGATGGCGAAGAATGCAACGTAACCAAGATCGAGCATTCCAGATTTACCAACCACAATATTTAAGCCAAGTGCCATCAAAACGAAGATCGCTACTGGATAGACAAGTACCGCGTCATATGCCGCGATAGGTGTTGCTAAGAATCCGGCGCCAGCGAAAGGCAACAAGGAGACGAGTCCGATTGTCACCATCACGATGGTTACACGAATAGGTCGGCCACTGCGCTCCCAAATATCTGCGCCAAAGTCGCGAAGGTTAAAGTTTCTCATTGATTTCACCTTAAGCCCTTGTCTGAGTGACGGCTTCTCCGAATAAGCCCGATGGCTTAAAGAGAAGAACTAGTACTAGTACGATAAAAATTGTTACTGACTTCCACTGGGTGCCAAGGATCGATGCGGCATAAACCTCAGCCAGACCCAAGACAATTCCACCGAAGAAAGCACCGCGGATATTTCCGATTCCACCGAGTACTGCAGCGGTAAATGCGGCAAGGCCCATAGTGAAACCAATATTAAATTTGGTGTATTCAAAGACCGTTACATAGAAGAAGGCCGCCGCTCCTGTTGCCAAGCCACCAACTAAGAAGGTCACGGTAATTACGCGGTTTAAGTTAATACCCATCAACTTAGCGGCATCTTCATTCATGGAAACGGCGCGGATCGCTTTACCCATACGAGAGAGTTTTACGAAGCGCTCCAAGATAATGAAGATTGCACCGGCTGCAAGAATGGTGATCAAGGTATCGAGGCGAATTTGTGCGCCCCAAACTTCAGTCAAGATAACTTTTTCGAGAACTCGTGGTGAGCCAACCGGACGAGATGCGGTCAGAATACGCATAACTTCAGATAGCACCATCGACATACCGATAGCTGAAATCAAAGTTGCTAGACGATTTGTGCCGCGGGCACGCAAGCGACGATAGGCAACGAATTCAACTAGTACTGCAGTTAGCCCTGCGAAGGCCATCGCTGCAAGAAGTTGCACGATTAGAACTAGTGCCAACTTTGCACCGGTTTCAGGCTCTGTTGTCTGGTTATATTTAAATAGGTCACGGCTTGCAACGATGGCGCCGAATGTTCCCCACATAAAGATCTCGGAGTTAGCAAAGTTGATCATACGAAGTACGCCATAGACCATGGTGTAGCCGAGTGCGATCAAGACATAGATGAATCCGAGCGCTAAGCCCGAAACCGTCAGTTGCCAGAACTGATCTATAAATACATCAAACATCGTGCCCCTTTAATAAGTCGCCATAGTGACTGCGCGACTTGAACTGATCAAGTCGGTGAAATCTACTTTAATTTTGAGTGAATTAAAAGCCAACGGGCGTCTTGATTCCTGAGAATCAAGACGCCCGTTGGGGTCAAACTAGTTATTCAGATTTATTCAGATTTAGGCAACTGGACCCTGGTTAACAAGCTTTCCGCCTGTTACTAGGAAGCCAGCGAAGCCACCTTCTGAGATATCACCATGCTGGTTGAACTTGATAGTTGCTCCAGCGAGGCCCTTGAAGTTGTAGGCCTTAACCCACTTGTTCATTGCGGCGCGTGTTGTCTTTCCATTCTTGATACCTGAAAGGAAGACGTTAGCTGCATCGATTGATTCAACTGCGTAAACGCCTGATGAAACACCGATCTTCGCCTTGAAGTCCGCTTCGATCTTTGAGTCAACATCTGCAAGTCCTGCAACACCTGTTAGGCGTGCGTTCTCTGCTGACTTGCCTGCAAGCTTTGCGAACTCCTGGTTGAAGACTCCGTCGCCACCAGCAAATACTGCTGTTGAACCTGAGTCACGAAGCTGCTTAACGAAAATTGCAGCTGCGCTGTAGTAACCGGTGTAGATAACAACGTTTGCACCAGATGACTTGATCTTGGCAATTGTTGGGCTGTAGTCAGTTGTTGTGTTGATAACTGAATCTCCGCCACCTACAACAGATGCACCTGAGATCTTCTTGAGTGCCGCTTCAACGTATCCACGTAGTGGAACAGCGTATGAAGACTGGTCATCAAATACGAATACCTTAGGTGAAGCGATGCCCTTAGTTGCAAACTTTGCAAGTGCTGGACCCTGCTTGTCATCAGTTGCTACGACGCGGTGGAAAATTGGGCGACCGTAATCTGACTTAGCTGTTGCGCTCTTTGGATCTGTTAGTGATACACGTGTTGCTGATGGTGAGATCACTGTCAGGTTTCCAGCCTTGTAGTAAGGCAATGATGCAATTGTTGCGCCTGAGTATGCAGGACCAACAAGACCGATGATCTTGCGGTTCGCACCAACTCCTGGAGCAACCTTTGATGCAACTGCTGGATCTCCTTCGTCATCTACTGAGACGAGGTTGATCTTGATATTTGGGTTAGCTGCTTCAAATACCTTGATTGCATACTTAACTGCGTTCTGCTCATCGATACCTGTTGAGGCTTCGCCACCTGTTAGTGGGCCCTGGTATGCGATTGAGTAAGTCTTTACTGCTGCTGATGCTGGTGCTGATGCAAATGCGCCAAAAGCTAGCGCAGCTGCGGCAACGAGAGCAGCAGATCCTTGGATCTTCTTGTTCATGTATTGCCTTCCTGTTTTTTCTTGCTTGTGTCCCGGGACAGGGAGGCTGAAAGTGTAAAGGGGGGATGGAAGGTCTATCAACTTGAGGTTGAGCGTGGAAATATAAAGGTTTGGTTACTTTCGCGAAAGATTTGCAGATCTAACTCTCAGGAACGGCATCCGGAGAGATCACCGCAGCCGCGACCTCTTTCATGGTGAGCCGACGATCCATGGCGGCCCGTTGAATCCAAGAAAAGGCCTCAGGTTCAGAGAGATTTAGAGCCTGCATCAAAATTCCTTTAGCGCGATCAATCAACTTACGCGTTTCAAGTCGCTCGTGAAGATCTTTTACTTCATCTGCCAATGAGCGCATCTGCGTGTGTCTGCTGATTGCAATTTCGATTGCTGGAACTAGATCGCCGATTGAAAAAGGTTTAACCACATAGGCCATAACGCCAGCATCACGCGCACGTTCTACAAGTTCGCGTTGTGAGAAAGCGGTGAGCATCAGAACAGGTGCAATATCAATTATCTTTTCAGCTGCAGAAATGCCATCTAGTACCGGCATCTTTACATCGAGAATTGCTAAATCTGGTTTATGTAATTGTGCGAGTTCGATTGCTTGCGCACCATCGGCGGCTTCTGCGACAACTTCATAGCCTGCTTCGCGCAACATTTCGACTAAATCCATACGAATCAGCGCTTCATCCTCGGCAACGAGGATTCGGATTGGAGATTTATCTGCGCTGCTGTTCGTAGTCATGTGCCCCGAGTCGGATTCGAACCGACACTATGCAGTGTTTGAGACTGCCCTCTCTACCGTTGGAGTACCGAGGCTTTTGCGCTTTCCTTATTGGAAAGTTGCAAGCCAAATCTTAACGGTATGCAGGAGCGGCGCCACCCACAGCATCGCCTACGCGGTGAACTCGCATAGCGTTGGTCGATCCCGGAATTCCCGGAGGTGATCCAGCGACAATTACGACGAGTTCACCTTCTACGCACCGCTTAGATTTGATCAGAAGCGAATCTGCTTGCATGACCATCTCATCAGTGTGCTTAACCATAGGTGTGAGTTCTGGTTCCACTCCCCAATCAAGGGCCATTCGGTTATAGGTGCCAACCTCAGGCGTAAAAGCCAAGATCGGAATTGGTGAGCGAAGTCGCGCAGTGCGGCGCGCTGAATCTCCAGATTGTGTAAAGGTGACTAGGTACTTGGCGCCAACAATTGCACCAACTTCGGTTGCCGCCTTGGTAATTGCTCCACCTTTTGTCTTCGGCAGAGATTTCATCGGCCGGATCATATCCATGCCGCCTTCTTCAGTATGAGAAATGATTCGCGCCATTGTTTGGACGGCTTCTATTGCAAACTCTCCTACTGATGTTTCACCTGAAAGCATTAAAGCATCTGCGCCATCTAAAACCGCATTTGCACAGTCCGTTGCCTCAGCGCGAGTTGGACGAGAATTTGTAATCATTGAATCCAACATCTGAGTTGCCACAATTACTGGCTTTGCAGCTTCGCGCGCAAGTTCGATGCAATGCTTTTGTACAAGTGGCACTTCTTCAATTGGTAGCTCAACACCGAGATCACCGCGTGCGACCATAATGCCGTCAAAGGCATCTACGATTCCCTGCAGATTTGCTACAGCCTGTGGCTTTTCGATCTTTGCAATAACAGGAATGCGGATTCCAACTTCATCCATAATTTGATGAACATCGACAATATCTTCAGCGCTGCGCACAAATGAGAGTGCAATGAAATCTGCGCCCGCCTGTAGCCCCCAACGGAGATCTTCTTTATCTTTCTCAGAGAGCGCTGGGACTGAAACCGCGACGCCTGGCAAGTTAATTCCTTTATTGTTACTGACTGCACCTGGTTCGATGACTTTGGTTACGACATCGTTGCCCTTTACCTCAGTTACTTCAACGGTAACTTTTCCATCATCAATCAGAATGCGATCTCCTGGTTTGCAATCCCCGGGTAGACCTTTGTAAGTAGTGCCAACGCGTTCTTTCGTGCCTTCTACTTCATCGGTAGTGATTGTGAAGATATCGCCTCGAGCAAGATCATGTGGGCCGGCCTTAAAGCGAGCTAAGCGAATCTTTGGTCCTTGTAGATCTACGAGGATTGCGACAGGTTTTCCCGCCTCTTTCGCAGCTGCGCGAACTTCATTTAGTCGGCTCTGGTGTTCTTCATACCCACCATGAGAAAGGTTGAGGCGTGCCATATTCATGCCCGCTGCAATCAACTCACGAACTTTTTCGGGTGATTCAACAGCTGGACCCATTGTGCAGACAATCTTCGCGCGACGCATGTGGCTACCTTATCTAATCGTTTTACTACTGGACAGTTTCGAGGAAGAGATTTAAAGCACCTAGCTTTCAGATCTCTAGGAATTTAAACCATTAAGGAGCGATCGGTCGGTTCGATCGGTGAAGGTAGTTGGCTCTCGCCTTCTAAATACTTATCCACTCCCGCTGCTGCGCTTCGCCCTTCAGCGATTGCCCAAACAATTAGAGATTGGCCGCGACCGGCATCACCTGCGACGAAAATTCCTTCTTCGCTTGTCTGGAAGTTGGCATCACGTTTGATGTTTCCGCGCTCATCTAATTCAACGTTTAGTTGAGTTAGAAGTGCCGATTTTTCAGGACCAGTAAAGCCCATTGCAAGAAATACAAAGTCGGCTGGAATTTCTTTCTCAGTTCCTGGAACTGGTTCAAACTTTCCATTTTCAAACTTTGTTTCAACGAGTTTGATCGCCTTTACATTGCCGTTCCCATCACCAATGAATTCTTCGGTGCTAACTGCAAAGAGTCGGTTATCCAACTCTTCATGAGCAGAAGAAACGCGGTAGATCATTGGATAGGTAGGCCACGGTTGAGATGATGGGCGCTCTTCAGTTGGACGCGGCATGATCTCGAGTTGAGTAACACTTGCTGCGCCTTGGCGAATCGAAGTACCAAGGCAATCAGCGCCGGTATCTCCCCCACCAAGAATTACGACATGCTTTCCGGCAACATTGATATCAGGATTTACAACTTCACCAAGTGCCTGCTTATTTCCCCAAGGCAAAAACTCCATAGCCTGGTAAATACCTTTATTTTCGCGACCCTTAATTGGGAGATCGCGCCATTGAGTTGCTCCAACTGCAAGAACCACCGCATCATATTTCTTGCGCAGGTCACTTCCCGTTAGTTCAACGCCAACATTTACTCCAGGGCGGAAGCGAGTTCCTTCCTTCTCCATCTGATTTAAACGGCGATCCAAGATGTTCTTCTCCATCTTGAATTCAGGAATTCCGTAGCGAAGTAGGCCACCAATTTTGTCGGCGCGTTCGTAAACAGCAACGGTGTGTCCTGCGCGCGTTAATTGTTGTGCAGCGGCTAAACCAGCAGGACCAGAACCAATTACTGCAACGGTCTTTCCGGTCAAACGTTCAGGGGCAAGCGGCTTTACATTTCCAGCACCGAAAGCTTCTTCAATAGTGCGAAGTTCTACTTGCTTAATGGTTACCGCATCTGCGTTAATGCCTATGACGCAGGCTGTCTCGCATGGAGCAGGACAGAGGCGACCGGTGAATTCAGGGAAGTTATTTGTTGCATGCAAGCGATCGATTGCCTCTTCTTTGTCGCCGCGCCACATCAAATCATTCCATTCAGGAATTAGATTTCCGAGTGGACAACCCTGATGGCAGAAAGGAATACCGCAATCCATGCAACGCCCGGCCTGCTTCTGCAAGTGTTCCAAGCTCTGTGGTTCGTAAACTTCGTGCCAATCTTTGATTCGCACATCAACCGGGCGACGCTTTGGAGTCTCGCGCGGCGTGGTTAGAAATCCCTTTGGATCAGCCATTTGCTGCAACCTCCATTACATATTGATCAACAGGTAAGCCATCTTTTGTCGCTCGCTCAATTGCAGCTAAGACACGTGCATAGTCGCGTGGCATAACAAGTGAGATGCGATTGAGCGCGGCGTTCCAATCTGCAAGTAGCGCTGCTGCAACTTCAGAACCTGTCTCAGTAAAGAAATCAGAGATCAACGCTTTAAGTGCTTCCTTTTGATCTTCTGGAACAGCCAAGATATCTACGAGTTCGCCATTTACTTGGGCAGGATTTAGGTCGAGCACAAATGCGCGTCCACCTGACATACCAGCGGCAAAGTTGCGGCCGGTGCGACCGAGCACAACAACTGTTCCACCAGTCATGTACTCACAACCATGATCGCCAATTCCTTCGACGATCGCTGTTGCGCCAGAGTTACGTACGCAGAATCTTTCGCCAACTAAGCCACGGATGTAGATCTGACCTGATGTTGATCCGTAACCAATAACGTTTCCAGCGATGACATTTTCATGCGAAGCAAAGGTTGCTCGCTCATCTGGGCGCACGATCACGCGACCACCTGAAATACCTTTACCAACATAGTCATTGCTATCGCCGTACATGCGAATGACAACGCCTTGCGGCAAGAAAGCACCGAGTGATTGACCAGCAGAACCATGCAGCGTTACATCGATAGTGCCGACTGGAAGACCATCTGCTCCATAGCGTCGCGTGACTTCTGCACCCAACATGGTGCCGACAGTGCGGTTTACATTTCGCACCGGTAGATCAATGCGAACGTTTTCGCCCTTTTCAAGAGCGGCGGCAGAGAGTTCAATCAACTTGTTATCAAGCGCTGCTGCAAGACCGTGATCTTGAACTGTTGTGCGATGCAAAGGTGAATCAACATCTGGACGAACTAGAAGAGGTGCTAGATCTAGGCCGCTGGCTTTCCAGTGATTAACTGCATCACGGGTGTCAAGAAATTCAACGTGTCCGATCGCTTCTTGCAGAGTGCGGAAACCAAGGCTAGCCAAGATCTCGCGTACTTCTTCAGCTACGTACTCGAAGAATGTTTCTACGAACTCTGGTTTTCCAGTAAAGCGCTTACGTAGTTCTGGGTTCTGAGTTGCAACGCCAACTGGACAGGTATCCAAATGGCAGACGCGCATCATTACGCAACCAGAAACAACAAGAGGTGCAGTTGCAAATCCATATTCCTCAGCGCCGAGTAGCGCTGCAATTACAACGTCGCGTCCAGTCTTTAACTGACCATCTGCTTGGACAACGATGCGATCACGCAGACCGTTTAGCAGAAGAGTTTGTTGCGTTTCCGCTAGCCCGAGTTCCCAAGGAGCGCCAGCATGCTTTAACGAAGTAAGTGGTGATGCACCCGTGCCACCATCGTGACCGGAGATCAAAACAACATCGGCATGGGCCTTGCTTACGCCAGCAGCAACTGTGCCAACGCCAACTTCGGCTACGAGCTTGACGTGAATGCGCGCATTCTTATTGGCATTCTTCAAATCGTGGATTAGTTGAGCAAGATCCTCAATTGAGTAAATATCGTGGTGCGGTGGTGGTGAAATCAAACCAACGCCAGGAGTTGAGTAACGAACCTTGGCGATCCATGGATAGACCTTGTTACCTGGCAACTGTCCGCCTTCACCAGGCTTTGCACCTTGCGCAATTTTTATTTGGATGTCGTCAGCGTTAACTAGGTAGTTGCTAGTTACTCCGAAGCGACCGCTAGCAACTTGCTTAATTGCGCTGCGCTTGGAATCACCATTTGCCATAGGTAGGAAACGTGATGGATCTTCTCCGCCTTCGCCAGTATTTGATTTGGCGCCAAGTCGGTTCATTGCGATCGCTAAAGTTTCGTGAACTTCTTGTGAAACAGAACCCCATGACATCGCGCCAGTTGAGAAACGCTTTACGATCTCAGAAATTGGCTCGACTTCATCAATGGAAATTGCAGGACGCTCTCCTTCTTTAAAGGCGAAGAGTCCGCGTAGCGTCATTAGCTCTTTGCTCTGGCCATCGACCTTGCTGGTGTAGCGCTTGAAGATGTCATAACGCTTGGAGCGAGTTGAATGCTGCAGCGCAAAGACGGTCTCTGGATTGAAGAGGTGTGGTTCGCCATCGCGACGCCATTGGTATTCGCCACCAATTGGCAGACGCTTGGAACCTGGGATCGCTCCCCCTGGCGGATATGCGATGTGATGGCGGGCAATTGTCTCTTCAGCAATTGTGTCGAGACTGATTCCGCCAAGACGTGAAGTTGTGCCAACAAAGTATTCGTCGACAACTTCTTGTGAAAGCCCGATCGCTTCGAAAACCTGTGCGCCGGTGTATGAAGCGATCGTCGAAATACCCATCTTCGACATAACTTTAAGAACGCCCTTACCTAGACTCTTAATAATGTTGCGAACGGCCTTTTCTGGAGTAATACCAGTGATGACACCCTGTAGAACTAAATCTTCAGCAGATTCCATCGCAAGATAAGGGTTAACCGCTGCTGCGCCATAACCGATAAGGAGTGCAACATGGTGAACTTCGCGAACATCGCCAGCTTCAACAACCAATCCGACTTTGGTGCGAGTCTTTTCGCGAATCAAATGGTGATGCACTGCGGCAGTTAAGAGAAGTGATGGAATAGGTGCATCTTCGGCATCGCCATCGCGGTCAGATAGAACAATGATGCGCGCACCTGCAGAAATTGCATCAGATACCTCGCGCTTAATCTCTTCAAGGCGGGTTTGCAAAGTATTGCCATCGCCAGAAACTGGGAAGAGGCCACGAACTACATAAGCAGATAAACCTGGATGATCTCCATCAGCATTTACGTGGATGATCTTTGCAAGTTCATCGTTATCGATAACTGGGAAGGCAAGTGAAATTTGGCGGCAAGAAGAAGGACCTGGATCAAGCAGGTTGT
Source organism: Actinomycetota bacterium (assembly GCA_041158325.1). Lineage (GTDB taxonomy): Bacteria > Actinomycetota > Actinomycetes > Nanopelagicales > Nanopelagicaceae > Planktophila. Next base: position 9,776 of record JBEBBQ010000019.1, read on the forward strand.
GCTCTGGGCCAATTGATCCGCCCAAACTTGTAACCAGTTCTTCGCGAATTGCATCAAGCGGTGGATTAGTTACTTGTGCAAAGAGCTGTGAGAAGTAATCAAAGAGCAGGCGTGGTTTTTCAGAGAGCGCAGCAATTGGCGTATCTGTGCCCATTGAGCCGAGCGCTTCCATACCGTTCTTAGCCATAGGTGTAATCAAGATGCGAAGTTCTTCTTCGGTGTAACCGAATGCGCGTTGGCGACGCACAACAGATGAGTGCGGATAAACAATGTGTTCACGGGAAGGAAGTTCAGATAACTTCATGATGCCGGCGTGGAGCCATTCTCCATAAGGAGCAGCATCTGCCAATGAATCTTTGATCTCATCATCTTCGATGATGCGCCCTGCTTCGATATCAACTAAGAACATCTTGCCTGGTTGCAAACGGCCCTTACGAACAATCTTTTCGGCAGGGAAATCGAGAACACCAACTTCAGATGCAAGAACAACTAGACCATCATCAGTAACCCAGAAACGTGATGGACGTAGTCCGTTGCGATCTAGAACCGCTCCAACTTGGTGTCCATCTGTGAAAGTTACGCAGGCCGGTCCATCCCATGGCTCCATAAGGGAAGCGTGGAAGGCATAAAAGTCGCGGCGCTTCTGCGACATCGTTGTGTGATTCTCCCAAGCTTCGGGAATCATCATCAGAACAGAATGTGGAAGCGAACGTCCACCAAGGTAGAGAAGCTCTAGAACTTCATCAAATGATGCAGAGTCGCTTCCTGACATTTCAACAATCGGAAATAGGCGGCTGAGGTCACCAGGAATTAACTCGCTTGCAAGAAGTGATTCGCGGGCGCGCATCCAGTTTCGGTTTCCCTTAACGGTATTGATTTCACCGTTGTGTGCAATAAATCGGTATGGGTGGGCAAGTGGCCACGATGGAAATGTATTTGTTGAAAAACGTGAGTGGACAAGTGCAAGAGGTGAAACAACACGCGCATCACTTAGATCTGGGAAGAACTCTTCAAGTTGTCCAGTGGTGAGCATTCCTTTGTAAACAATGGTTTGAGATGAAAGTGATGGGAAGTAAAGATCGAGTGAATGCTCGGCGCGCTTTCTTAGACAGAAGGCAAGGCGATCAAGCGCAATTCCTGACTCGTTCTTATTGCCGGAGAGAAAGACTTGTTCGAACTTTGGCATAACTGAAACAGCTGTCTTACCGAGTGATTTGGCATTGATCGGAAGATCGCGCCAACCAAGAACAGTTAGACCTTCTTCAGATGCGATCTTTGCAATCTCATCGCGAACTTCTGCGCCTTGGGCAACGAATGCGATACCTGTTGCATAGTGTCCTTCAGCAGGAAGATTAAAATCTGTAACTGCGCGATAGAAAGCATCCGGGACGCGAATTAAAATTCCTGCGCCATCACCACTATCTGGTTCTGCACCAGATGCACCGCGGTGTTCGAGATTGCGAAGAGCGGTCAGCGCCTTTTCAACAATTTCATGTGTTGCAACTTTATTTAGAGTAGCAACCATTGCAACGCCGCATGCATCATGCTCGTTTGCTGGATCGTAAAGACCCTGTTGTGCTGGGTAATTAGATGGAAGGGCCATCTGTTACACGCTCCTGTTGCTCACACTTATATTGTTGAAAGAGTGGGACAACTTTGGCCCGAAAGATTCACCGCAGGCGGTGATAGATGCAAAAGGGTAGCAACTGTTGGCGGTATTCGGCACTCCCGAATTAGCCTGCGCGAGAGTGAGTTTAGATACCGCTCAGATGGAGCGCTTGGCCGATTCCAGCGGTAACGGCCATACCGATACACCCACCCAAGATCACGCGCAGGGTTGGGGCGAGGATCTTTGAGCCTGCTGTCTTTGCGCTGAGGATCCCAGTGAAAACAAGACCCATAATGGTAAAGGCGACGATGCTAAAGGCGACTTTGCCGGGAGTAGGTGCGAACGCTCCAAGGAATGGAATCAATCCACCTGCTGTAAATGCGGCAGCTGATGCCATCGCTGCCTGAACTGGTCGAGCTTTGGTGTGGGGAAATTGTCCTAGTTCATCGCGTAAGTGGGCTTCAAGTGGATCGCGATCGTGCATCGCTTTTGCAACTTCCATCGCGAGTTCTGGGCTAAGTCCGCGCGCAATATAGATATGTTGCAATTCAAGTAGTTCTGCTTCTGGATCAATCGCTAGGTGTTCCATCTCTAACTTTCGATCAGATTCTTCAATATCGTTCTGTGAGCGAACTGAAACATATTCACCGACCGCCATAGACATCGCACCTGCTGCGATACCGGCAGCGCCTGCAGTAATCAAGAAAGCTTGCGCATCGGCTCCGCCAGCTTTTGCAGCGGTTACGCCAATCATTAAAGATGCAGTAGAAACTAAACCATCATTTGCACCGAGCACAGCTGCTCGCAACCAACCAGCGCGATGAGTGCGATGTTGGAGATTGCGACGGTAAACATCTTCAAGTGCCATATTTAGAGCCTACCTGATGGCTCTATGAAAATTGTGCAGGCTTAAGCTTTATCGCGGGCGCGCAAGCGAAGAAATACCGTCGCTGCGATCGAAATTAGCGCAAGGCTTACCCATTGATTTACTCGAAGCCCTGCAATTTCATGTGCCGGATCTATACGGATAGATTCGATAAAGAAGCGACCGAGCGAATAGCAAAAAACATATGCGGCAAAGGTGCAACCAGCAGACCAATGTTTGGATATGGAGATCAAGAGAACCGCGATAAAGGTGCACCAGATCGCTTCATAAAGAAATGTAGGGTGAAAAGTTTCAACGAGCCCATAGCCACTTGGTCGATACTTATATGGAATCGCTAGACCCCACCAGGTATCGAGGGGGCGTCCAAATAGTTCGGCGTTAAACCAATTTCCAAATCGTCCAATCGCTTGTGCAAAGAGAATTCCTGGAGCAATTGCATCGAGGAATACCCCAAAACTTGGAAGGTTCATGGAGCGAGCTAGTTTTCTATATGAGTAGAAAGCACCGACAGCACCGAGCGATATCGCACCCCAGATTCCGAGGCCACCTTGCCAAATCTTTAGGATCGCAACGGGGTCGCCATCGCTACCGAAGAAATCTTCTGGCGTTGTGATGACGTGATAAAGCCGACCACCAATAATTCCGGATGGCACTGCGATTACCGCGACTTCAGAGACAACGCCTCTTAAAGATTCATCACGTGCAGCCAGGCGCTTATTGCCTAGCCAAATTGCAACTGCAATTCCCGCGATGATGCACAGTGCATAGAAATGCACGGTGAATGGTCCGATAGAAACTTCCGAAATAGACGGAGTTGGTATCGAACGATTCATGCTTGAACTAGTTAGGCTTTTTCAACCGCGAGCATGAAGTCTGCGAGACTTCCGTATGCCGTGTTGCGATCAATTTCCTTACCGTTGACAAAGACCGTTGGAGTTGAATTTACATTTCGCTTAGATCCTTCTTCGGCGACGTTCTTAACCCAACCAATGTAATCCTGGCCTTGCACACACTTGTCATATTCGCCGCTCGAGATTCCGAGACCGATTCCAAGCGTTGCAAAATACTGTGAACTCCATGCGCCAGAGTTTTCTGAAGGCTGATTTGCAAAGAGAGTTCTATGGAAATCTAAGAATTTACCTTGATCTGCGGCACATGCTGATGCATTTGCTGCAAGCTGGGATTCGCCGCCTAGGAAAGAGAGGGGGTGGAAGGCAACTTTCGCCTTCTTGGTGCTGATCAAATCTTCAATGTAAGAGCCGGCGATTGCTTCAAAGCGGGCGCACGCAGGGCATTGAAAGTCTTCGTAGATTTCAATAAATGGAACGCCAGTTAATTCTTTATTAAAGACAATTCCATATCCATCTTCAGCAGAAACGCTAGCTGGAATTGCAGCAGATGAATCGCCGCGGTTAGAGAGAACAGTTGGCACCAACATAATTAGTGCAACGCCAACAACTACTGCAATTACCAGATTGCGAGTGAAGTTATCTTTTCCGCCATTAGGTTTTCCACCATTGGGTTTTTTTGCCTGTGCCATCTTTATTCCGTCTCTCCTGCGTTAGATTGTCTAGGTGCTCTATCTATAGAAAACTTGGTTACTGGATATCGGATTAAGAATAGAGCCATCGCCACTAGCCCAGCATCTCTTAGAATCTCCTGAAGGTAGCGTGTCTGGCCCGGGTCGACTGCTCCTCCCCCGCCGAAACAACCGCAATCAATGTTTAAGCCGCGTGCCCAGGCTTGGGCGATTGCGATGATAAAGATAAACATAGTGAACCCACCGAGTACTGCGACAACGCGAGTTGCTGCTCCGACGATGAGCAATAGTCCGATTACGACTTCAAAGAAGGGAAGGGTGAGGCCCAGAAAATTTGCGACTGGAATTGGCAAGAGTTCATATGAGCGAACCGCCATTTGCGAGATCTCAGTCTTTCCAACCTTTAGATATCCCGCCGCGAAGAGAACGCCGCCAAGAGTGAGTCTGCAGGCTAACCCAATCCAGGGTTGTAACTTTTCAAATTTACTCATCGACCTTCGCGGACACCCTTGGCTAACTCGGTAGCAAGTTCTTTCACCGCCGCAAGCCCTGCTTCTTCATTTGGAGCATCTTGCAGAGCTTTGATGAAAGCTGATCCAACAATTACTCCATCAGCATAGGAAGCAACGCCCTTTGCTTGCTCTCGTGTTGAAACACCTAATCCGACTGCAACTGGTAAGCCAGTTGTTGTGCGAATCCGTGCAACGAGATCCGCCGCTCCTGATGAAACCGAATTCCGTGCACCTGTTACACCCATCAAACTCGCTGCGTATACAAATCCACCACAGGCGGCAGTGACCTTTGGCATTCGTGCATCAGATGTACTTGGAGCGATTACATAGATTGGATTGATTGAATTCTCTTTTGTCGCACCCAGCCAGGAAGCAGATTCTTCAATTGTTAAATCTGGAGTGATTACACCGGATCCACCATTTGCGGCGATCGCTTTGGCGAATTCACTTACGCCATAGCGTTCGATTGGGTTCCAGTACGTCATTACTACAGCAGCTACTCCACCATCTGTTGCGACTTTTAGAGCCGACATAACTTCAGCCGCGCCAGTGCCGTTTTCTAGTGCGGTGACCGCTGCAGCCTGGATAGTTGGCCCATCCATTACCGGATCGCTATAAGGGAATCCGATCTCGATCGCATCAACCCCAGCATCTATAAATGTTTGAATAACTTTTTCACAACCGGCTTGCGATGGAAAACCAGCAGGAATATATGCAATCAACGCAGCGCGATTTTCAGCGCGAACCTTTACAAATAATTGATCTAAAGCGGTCATCAATCGAGTGGAATTCCAAAATACTGCGCTGCGGTCTGTACATCTTTATCACCGCGTCCAGAGAGATTGATAACGATGATGGCATCCTTGCCAAGTTCATTTCCAACTTGTAGCGCACCAGCAAGAGCGTGGGCAGTTTCGATCGCTGGAATAATTCCTTCTGTCTTTGAGAGAAGTGCAAAGGCGTGCATCGCTTGTTCATCTGTAATGGCGCGATATTCGGCGCGGCCAATGTCGTGAAGGTATGCGTGCTCGGGACCAACACCTGGGTAATCAAGGCCAGCAGAAATTGAATGTGACTCAACGGTTTGGCCATTGGCATCTTGTAAAACATAAGAACGAGTTCCGTGAAGAACACCTGGTGTGCCACCAGTGATTGTTGCAGCATGACGTCCAGTTTCTACGCCATCTCCACCAGCTTCTAGCCCGATTAAGCGAACAGATGGATCTGAGATAAAGCGGTGGAAAATTCCAATCGCATTGGAGCCACCACCGACACAAGCAAGCACGGCATCAGGCAAACGACCTGTGAGCGCTAAGACTTGCTCGCGCGTTTCTTCGCCGATGATTTTGTGAAAATCTCTAACCATCGTTGGGAAAGGGTGGGGACCGGCAACAGTTCCAAGTAAGTAGTGCGTGGTTTCAACGTTGGTAACCCAATCACGCATCGCTTCATTAATGGCATCTTTCAAAGTGCGTGAGCCAGTTGTAACAGGAACAACTTCGGCACCCAGTAACTTCATACGGGCAACATTTAACGCTTGGCGCTTTGTATCTTCTTCACCCATGTAGACAACGCATTCCAAGCCCATCAGCGCAGCGGCCGTAGCTGATGCAACGCCATGCTGACCGGCGCCGGTTTCGGCGATGATTCGCTTCTTGCCCATGCGCTTTGTAAGCAAAGCTTGTCCAAGAACGTTATTGATCTTATGGCTGCCAGTGTGGTTTAAATCTTCGCGCTTCAAAATAATGCGTGCACCACCAGCATGTTCTGCAAAACGTTTTGCTTCGGTGATGATGCTTGGGCGTCCCGTGTAAGTGCGATGAAGTTCTGCTAACTCTGCAACGAATGCTGGATCGCTCTGCGCGGTGTAATGCGCTGCTTCTAACTCTTCGAGAGCACCGATTAGCGCTTCAGGTACAAAGCGACCACCATATGGACCGAAGTGACCCAAGATGGATCCGAGAACTTCTTTCGGCGTAGTCGACATGGGATTAAGCCTACCCTCGACCTAATAAGGTCCGCATTGCCAAATCTGGATCACCTGATGTCACCAGGGCTTCACCCACCAAGATCGCCTTTGCGCCTGAGTTCTGCGCAAATTCAACATCGCTGCGAGTTGAAATCCCAGATTCTGCGACGCGGATTAACTCTGCTGGAATCTGTGGAATCAAATCGGCGAAGGCTTTGGGATCTACCTCTAAGGTCTTCAAGTTTCGCGAATTAACACCAACTATTCGAGGGGAAATCTCCAAGGCCCGCTCTAATTCATCTGCGGTGTGAACTTCAATAAGGGCAGCCATCTTTAATTCAGTTGCGATATCAAAGAAGTCTTTGAGTTGGCGCTTTGATAAGGCGGCAACGATTAATAAAACTAGATCAGCCCCATGAGCGCGCGCCTCGTAGAATTGATATTCATCAACCATAAAATCTTTTCTCAAAACTGGAATATCGACTCGGCTTCGCACCGCATCTAAATCAGCGAGCGATCCCTTAAAACGGCGCTCTTCGGTAAGAACACTAATTACGCTGGCGCCGGCCTTCTGATAACTCTCGGCTAGCGCTGCTGGATCGGTGATTGCCGAAAGCGAACCCTTGCTTGGTGAAGATCGCTTTACCTCAGCGATCACCTTCATCTCATCTCCAGTTAAAGCTATATGTGCATCGCGAACCGGCGCCGCCTGTGACATCTCTTCAAGGATTTGGTTTAGTGACTTGCGACGTTTTGCTAAATCTTCCCGGACGCCCTCAATTATCGAATCTAAGACGGTCATGGCTTCTCGTTCTCACTTTTAACTTCACTTGGATCGATTCCATGATCTAGCGCGTTCCACGAATTCAAAGGTGGCCTATTTCTAGATTGCCGCTCGTAGCGCTTGGAAATTCGAAAACGCTTTGAAATATAAATGGTGAGAGTTGCAACAATTACTAGTGAAATCAGTATTTGAACAAACTCAGACACTTGCTGACCTCATCTTATTTGCAGCGCTAATTGCTCCTAGGACTGCGGCCGCCTTATTTGCACATTCCTGATCTTCCGATGCAGGATCTGAATCTGCGACAACTCCTGCGCCTGCTTGAACGTATGCCATCTTGTTGTAAATAAGTGCGGTACGAATTGCGATACATGTATCGATATTGCCTGTGAAATCTATATAACCGATTGCACCGCCATAGAGCCCACGTCTGGTTGGTTCGAGTTCTTCGATGATCTCCATCGCTCTCGGCTTTGGTGCGCCAGAGAGAGTTCCTGCAGGAAAGACAGCAAAAAGAGCATCAACTGGAGTAGAAGTTTCTGCGAGCTCGCCAATGACTGTAGAAACAATATGCATGACATGTGAATAACGTTCGATATGCATGAAGTCGATTACTTCAACAGTGCCTGGCTTTGAGATGCGCCCTAGGTCATTTCTTCCAAGATCAACCAACATTAAGTGTTCTGCTCGTTCCTTAGGATCTGCTAACAACTCTTCACCCAAGCGATGATCTTCTTCAGCAGATGCAGAACGTTTTCTGGTTCCTGCGATCGGGTGAACCATTACCTCTTTACCGGTCACCTTTACCAAGGCTTCTGGGCTTGATCCAACAACTTCTATTCCATCGGTAAAGCGGAATAGATACATATAAGGGCTGGGGTTATGAAGTCGTAGCGCGCGGTAAACATCTAAGGCGTCAGCGCTACATTCCATAGCAAAGCGTTGCGATAGGACTATTTGGAAAGCCTCACCCGCAACAATCTCTTCCTTGGCCTGTAGCACTTTAGATTTAAATTCATCGCTAGAGATGTTCTGTGTAAATTGCGGGGTTTGCCGTTCTGGAATCTGATCGATGTAACCAGGTAGCGAACCTTGAAGATCAGATTGCATACGATCTAAACGAAGTTGGGCATCGTTAAATGCTTCATCAATTCGCTCATCGCTTCCGTCCCAGTTAATGGCATTAGCAATCAAGGTAATCGTTCCCTCGGCATGATCCATCACCGCGAGATCGCTCGTTAACATAAAGGCGATCTCTGGCAGGGGAATATCTTTTGCGCTTTGGTTCGGCAATTTCTCTAAGCGGCGAACTGCGTCGTAACCCATATACCCAACTAGCCCACCAGTAAGTGGTGGAAGTCCAGCAATCTTCGGAGATTTCAGATGAGCTGCAGATAAGCGGAGCGCTTCAAGTGGATCTAAACCAACAGGTGCGCCAGCAGGAGTTGTGCCAACCCAAATTGATCGACCATCTTTCTCGCTCAACGTTGCTTGAGAATGTGCGCCGATAAATGAATATCTTGACCAGGCTCCCCCATGTTCGGCAGATTCCAAGAGAAAGGTCGATGCTTCGTTCTTTGCGATCTTGCGATAAACACCGAGCGGAGTTTCGCCGTCAGCCAGGAGTTTGCGATAGACCGGAATAACGTTGTAGCTCTTTGCATATTCGCGGAAATCGTTGAGTTGCATTATTTATCTGCACTGATCTCGAGCGGATTGTGAAAACAAGTCTTATCTCCAGTGTGGCAAGCTGCGCCAACTTGGTTAACTTTCAAGAGCAGAGCATCGCCATCGCAATCTAAAGAGATTGCGATTACTTCTTGCGTATGGCCAGATGTTGCACCCTTAACCCAAATCTCATTGCGGCTACGGCTCCAATAGGTTGCTTTACCTGTTTCCAAAGTTTGCGCAAGAGATTCGTGGTTCATGTAAGCAAGCATTAATACTTCGCCGGTTTTTGAATCTTGGGCGATTGCTGGAATTAGATCAATGCCTTCTTTTAAGCGCGCTGCAATATCTGATGGGATCGCAGCGCTCATGTGCTTATTCTGCCTTACACAGTTGCGTTGTTGCGAATGGAATAACCCTGCGTGCTTAGATAGCGCTTTACATCACCAATGCGGTGGACTCCGAAGTGAAAAACGCTGGCTGCAAGTAGCGCATCTGCTCCGGCATCAAGGGCTGCTGCAAAATCTTCAAGGGCGCCGGCGCCACCGCTAGCAATGAGTGGAACCTTGGAGATTGCGCGAACTGCGGAAATCATTCCGATGTCATAACCAGCGCGCGTTCCATCGGCATCCATTGAGTTGAGCAGGATCTCCCCTGCACCAAGTGCGCAGGCTTTTTCAACCCATGCCAGAGCATCGAGTCCGGCGCTCTGTCGCCCACCATGAGTTGTGACTTCAAATCCTGACTCAGTTCTGGCGCGACGAGCATCGATTGAGATAACTAAAACTTGCGAGCCAAAGCGATCCGCGATTTCTGCGATTAATTCAGGACGCGCAATCGCTGAAGTGTTTATCGAAACTTTATCTGCACCGGCGCGGAGCAAGCGATCCACATCATCAACTGAGCGAATGCCACCACCAACTGTAAGTGGAATAAAGACTTGTTCTGCCGTTTTTCGCACCACATCTAAGGTCGTTTCACGGTTACTGCTACTGGCCGAGATATCAAGAAAAGTTAACTCATCGGCACCTTCTAAGTTGTAGAGCGAGGCCATCTCAACTGGATCCCCTGCATCAACTAAATCTGTGAAGTTAACGCCCTTTACTACGCGCCCATCGGTCACATCAAGGCAAGGAATGATGCGGATAGAAAGCGCCATTTACTTCGCGCCTTTGGTGAGCGCTAACGCTTCTTCGAGAGTGAATGCACCTGCGTACAACGCCTTGCCCACGATCGCACCTTCAACGCCGATTGCATGAAGTGACGAGAGCGCCTTGATATCTGCAAGTGATGAAATACCTCCGCTAGCAACAACTGGCTTCTTAGTAACTGCGCATACCTCTTTAAGTAGCTCTAGGTTTGGGCCTTGTAGCGTGCCATCTTTCGTTACATCGGTAACGACGTAGCGAGAGCAGCCATCGCGCTCTAAACGTTCGATGGTTTCAAAGAGATCGCCGCCTTCTTTAGTCCAGCCGCGCGCAGCTAATACATGGCCACGAACATCTAAACCAACTGCGA